>JBEENC010000026.1:0-10168 GCA_041192285.1 Actinomycetota bacterium | reverse complement strand
CAGTTGATGAACCACCTCGTCCGGGCACAACTATGGAAGCACTTGCAGCGCTGAAAACACCCTTTCGACCTGCTGGTCGAGTCACTGCCGGAAATGCTGCCGGACTCAATGATGGCGCAACAGTTTCGTTACTAGCCAGTGAAGACTTTGCAAAAGAAAAAGGGCTTTCTATTAAGGCTCGCTTAGTAACTTTTGCCTTCGCTGGTGTAGAACCAGAAGTAATGGGTTATGGACCAGTTCCTGCAACTGAGAAAGCACTTAAGAAAGCTGGTTTAACAATTGCCGATATCGGACTCTTTGAAATTAACGAAGCATTCGCAGTTCAAGTTCTTGCTTTCCTTGATCACTTTGGAATTGCAGATGATGATCCTCGAGTAAATCCAGTGGGTGGAGCAATTGCCGTTGGTCATCCACTTGCATCCTCTGGTGTGCGTCTGGCTCTTAATCTAGCTCGCGGTTTTGAAGAGCGCCCTGAAGTTCGATACGGCATCACAACGATGTGTATTGGCCTTGGTATGGGCGGAACAATTATTTGGGAAAACCCACACTTTACGAAGGGTGCACAGTAATGAGCACATCAGCAGATCTCATACTTCCAGAAGGTGCTCCAGAGGAAGTTATTACTCATGCACTCCTTCGCCCGGTTGATTTAACTCCCTTTGGATTTAAAGGGGCTTTGGCGCTGATCACATTAGATAACGGATTAGATCACACACGTCCAAACACATTTGGAGCGCAATCCCTTGCTGCCCTCAACGATGCGATAACAGCGGCTATTGCAACCGCACCTGCTGCCATCGCAATCACTGGTAAGCCATTTATATTTGCCGCTGGCGCAGATCTATCGGCACTTGCATTTCTTTCCAAGCGTGAACAGTCCCTTGCTATTGGAAAATTAGGCCACGATGTCTTTCGTCGATTGGGCGAAATTAATATTCCAACATTTTCATTTATTAATGGTTTAGCACTCGGTGGTGGATTGGAAGTTGGTCTTCATTGCAATTACAGAACTCTCTGCTCCACAGCCTTTACAGGTTTGCCAGAAGTTTTCCTTGGACTTGTACCTGGATGGGGCGGTGCAACACTTCTTCCACAGTTAATTGGTCCAGAAAAAGCCGTACAGGTCATCATGCTCAATGCTCTTAATAACAACACAATGATGAAAGCAAAGGATGCGCTCTCATTAGGCGTTGTTGATGCAGTGTTTGAACCAGCAGATTTCCTTGAAAAATCAGTCGCCTTTACCGCATCCGTTTTAAGTGGCGCAACAAAAATCGAACGAAAAGATTTCAGCAATGATCCTGCATGGGAGAGCGCATTGGCTACTGGTCGAGCTGCCGCACTGAAAAAATATGGCGGAGCGGAAATTGCAGCCCCTACTCGCGCACTCAAACTCATCGCAGAGTCAAAAACTGCCACACGTTCAAGTGGATTTGATGCCGAAGATCAGGCACTTGCAGATTTGACCATGGCAGATCCACTGCGTGCATCCTTATATGCATTTAACTTAATTCAAAAGAAACGCAAAAAAGTAGAAGGTGCACCAAAGCCTGCACTTGGCCGCAAAGTCACAAAGGTGGGCGTTGTTGGCGCAGGATTAATGGCTTCACAACTTGCGCTCCTATTTGTTCGAAATCTGAAGTGCCCAGTTGTTATGACAGATATTGATCAAGCTCGCGCCGATAAAGGAGTTGCCTGGGTACGTGCAGAGTTAGCAAAACTCGTTGAGAAACGTCGCATGTCCCAAGAGAGCGCCGATCGCTTATCGGCACTTGTCTCTGGCTCGACTGATCAAAGCGTATTTGCAGGGTGCGATTTCGTTATTGAAGCAATCTTTGAAGAACTCTCACTTAAGCAAGAACTATTTAAGAAATTAGAAAACATAGTTTCACCTGAGTGTGTGTTGGCTACCAATACTTCATCACTTTCTGTTCAGGCGATGAGCGAAGGGCTTAAGAATCCCGAACGAGTCGTTGGTTTTCACTTCTTTAATCCAGTTGCCATCATGCCGCTACTAGAAGTTGCTCGCACAGAACATACTGATGATGCAACTACGGCAACAGCAGTCAATGTTGGTAAAGAGTTAAAGAAAACGATAGTGATCACTAAAGATGCTCCAGGTTTTGTGGTCAATCGTTTGCTCACACGTTTCATGGGCGAAATCACTGATGCAATGGATGAAGGTACTCCCCCAGAAATTGCCGATAACGCGATGCGTTCAATTGGTTTTCCGATGTCTCCATTTGAATTACTCGGCCTTGTTGGCCCAGGCGTGGCATTACATGTATCAGAGACTTTAAATAAGAATCTCGGACCACGTTACAAAATTTCACCAACTATGCAAGCAATGGTTAAGGGCGGGATCCGTACTTTCTATATTAAAGATGACAAGGGTGCCTTTGTTGCAAATCCAGAAGCAGTTGCACTTATCATTTCTGGAAATAAAGTATCAACTGGCGAAGAAGTTCGCTCCCGTGCACTTACGGCACTTGCTGAAGAGGCACGCATGATGCTCGATGAAGGTGTCGTGGCGACTCCTGCAGAGATTGATTTGTGCATGCTACTTGGCGCTGGTTGGCCGATGCATCTTGGCGGAATATTGCCGTACTTAGATCGCGAAGGAATCAGCGAATCTGTGTGCGCGAAGCGTTTTCATCAGCCGGGAATTGCATCTCTTCCTTAAGGGAACTGCTCCACTCCACGATTGAACGCGTAATATTTTGCACTGTTATTCCAAGATCACCTAAAACTTCATCGCGCTTGGAGTGTTCCAAGAATACAAGTGGAACTCCAATTGAATGAATTGGAACTTGCAAATTTGCATCTCTAAACATTTCTGAAACCGTGCTTGCTATTCCGCCGTGTCTAATTCCGTCTTCAAGAACAACAACACTCTTATAGCGCTGCGCCATTGTGATCAGTGATTGCGGCAAAGGCTTCACCCATCGTGGATCAATAACAGTTACTCCAACACCTTCACGATAAGCCTGTGACGCCGCTTCTACTGCAATATGTGCCATCGCACCGATACTGATGAGAAGCACATCTGCGCTTTCGCCACGATATAAAACATCGATACCGTCGCGACGTTCGAAGGCAGGAATGTCGGCTACGACAGCGCCTTTAGGAAAACGAATAAGAGTTGGTGAATCGTTTACATCGACTGCTTCGCGCAGAGTTTCTTTTACTCGCGCACCATCTCGAGGGGCGGCAACTCGCAATGTTGGAACAATCCCAGTTAAGGCCAAATCCCAAATTCCATTATGCGAAGGACCATCATCACCAGTTACTCCAGCGCGGTCTAATATGAACGTTACGCCAGCCTTATGCAATGCAACATCTAGGAGCATCTGATCAAATGCTCGGTTGAGAAAAGTTGCATAGACAGCGACAACCGGATGCAATCCAGCAAAGGCTAATCCTGCAGCGCTTGTAACTGCGTGCTGCTCAGCAATTCCAACGTCAATTGTGCGCTCCGGAAACTCTTTTTGAAACTTATCTAATCCAGTTGGGCCAAGCATCGCAGCAGTTATTGCAACGATATCTTTTCGCTCTCGGCCAATCTCAACTAATTCATTCGAGAAGATACTTGTCCACGAATCAGAACTTTTCTTTACTGGCAAACCAGTTTCCGCGTCAACAATTCCAACAGCGTGAAACTTCTCTGCCTCATCTTCAATTGCAGGTGCATATCCACGACCCTTCTCAGTGATTGCATGCACCAATATTGGTCCACCAAATTCTTTGGCCTTTGTTAAAGCTTTCTCCATTGCTTCAATGTCATGGCCATCAAATGGTCCTAAGTATTTCAATCCTAAATCTTCAAACATTCCTTGTGGCGCAACAATGTCTTTAATGCCTTTTTTCATTCCGTGCAAAGTGTCATAAATCGGCCCACCAACAACAGGTGTGCGAGCCAGAACTTCTTTGCCCCAATCTAAAAATTTTTCATATCCGCGAGTTGCGCGCAATGTAGAAAGGTAAGTAGCTAATCCGCCAATAGTTGGTGAATAAGATCGCTCGTTGTCATTAACGACGATAACTAGTTTTTGGGTTTTCGATGCAGCAATATTATTTAGGGCTTCCCACGACATTCCGCCAGTGAGTGCTCCATCGCCAACAACAACTACAACACAGCGATTCTCTTGACCGCTGAGGGTAAATCCCCGGGAAATTCCATCGCCCCAAGAAAGAGCTGTTGATGCATGGGAATTTTCAATAACGTCGTGAACACTTTCAGATCTATTTGGATAACCAGCCAAGCCGCCACGTTGGCGAAGTAAATCAAAACCTTCGCTGCGACCGGTCAGAATTTTGTGCACATAACTTTGGTGACCTGTGTCGAAAAGAATCACATCTTTTGGAGATTCGAAAATTCTATGAATCGCAATTGTTAATTCAACGACACCCAAATTCGGGCCAAGGTGTCCACCAGTTTTAGTTACTTTTTCGATTAAAAAAGAACGGATTTCGGCTGCGAGAGTACTTAGCTCATCGTGGTTAAGGCGCTCTAAGTCCTTAGGCGAATTGATATCAGAGATCACATTGCCATTCTAGAACGCTAGGACAGAATTAGCACACTATGCAAGAAGTGAACGTAATACATACTGCATGATTCCGCCGTGACGGTAGTAATCGGCCTCTCCTGGGGTATCAATTCGAAGGCGTGCGCTAAATGTTTTATCCCCTGCCTTAACGGTAATTTGCTTAGGGGTGATTCCAGAATTAAGTTCAGTTATCCCTGTTAGTTCAAATACTTCATCACCGCGCAGACCAAGTGATGCAGCATTTTGACCATCTATAAATTGCAAAGGTAAAACTCCCATTCCAATAAGGTTGGAGCGATGGATTCGTTCAAAGCTTTCTGCAATTACTGCTCGTACACCAAGTAAGGCTGTGCCCTTTGCAGCCCAATCTCGCGAGGATCCTGACCCATATTCTTTTCCAGCAAGAATTACTAGAGGTGTGCTTGCGTTCTGGTAATCAATTGATGCATCATAAATAGTTTCTTGCTCACCATTTTTTAGGAAGTTGCGAGTGAAACCGCCTTCAACTCCATCGAGAAGTAGGTTTTTCAAACGAATATTTGCAAAAGTTCCACGAATCATTACTTCATGATTTCCGCGACGAGATCCGTAAGAGTTGAAGTCTTTACGATCAACTCCATTTTCTTGAAGATATTTTCCTGCTGGTGAATCGCCCCTGATATTTCCTGCTGGTGAAATGTGATCAGTAGTAACTGAATCCCCCAGAATGGCCAATACGCGAGCACCAGAAATATTTGTTACTGGAGTTGGTTGTGGTGGCATTGAATCAAAATAAGGTGGCTTTCGCACATAGGTTGACTGTGGATCCCACTCAAATGTCTTTCCTGTTGGAGTATCGAGTGATTTCCAACGATGGTCACCTTCAAAAACACTTGCGTAATCTTTAGTAAACATTTCTGAAGATATAGAAGAATCAATCACGCTTTGAATTTCTTGTGGAGAAGGCCAAATATCAGCCAAATAAACAGGTTTGCCATCTGTGTCATTGCCCAAAGAATCCTTAATGAAATCGTGATCCATTGTTCCGGCAAGTGCGTAGGCCACAACCAGTGGCGGAGAAGCAAGATAATTCATCTTTACATCAGGGCTGATGCGCCCTTCAAAGTTTCTATTACCGGAAAGAACTGCGCTTACCGCTAAGTCATGTTCATTAACAGCTTTGCTAATCTCAATTGGAAGCGGCCCTGAATTACCAATACATGTCACGCAGCCATAGCCAACAAGATTGAAGCCAAGTTTTTCCATGTAAGGAGTTAGGCCAGCACGGTCGTAGTAATCAGTTACAACCTTTGATCCCGGCGCCAAGGTTGTCTTTACCCAAGGTTTTGATGAGAGTCCCTTTTCTACAGCCTTTTTGGCGAGTAAAGCGGCGCCAATCATTACTGAAGGATTTGAAGTGTTTGTACACGATGTAATCGATGCAATGACAACATCACCATTTTTGATTGTGGTACTTTTTTGATTAACTTTGATGTCAATTTGATTCTTATTTGTTTTTTCTCCAAAATACGTTGGCAATATTTTTTCGAAAGCGCTCTTGGAGTCGATCAGTGAAATTCGATCCTGCGGACGCTTTGGTCCAGCAATTGATGGAACCACGGTTGATAAATCAAGTTCGATATTTTCTGAGAAGCGAGGTGAAACTTCTGGGTTGTGCCACAATCCTTGAAGTTTTGCATAACGTTCAACGAGTTCTATTTGCTCGGAAGTGCGACCTGTCAGTTTTAAGTAACGTAATGTCTCTTCATCAATTGGGAAAATTGCACATGTTGATCCGTATTCAGGACTCATGTTTCCAATTGTTGTTCGATTCGCCATAGGAACCGAAACAACTCCTGGTCCATAGAATTCAACAAATTTTCCTACAACTCCATGTTTGCGAAGTATTTCGGTAATCGTCAGAGCTAAATCTGTAGCCGTTGTTCCAAGTGGCAATGCTCCGCTGAGTTTGAAACCAACTACACGAGGAATAAGCATCGATACAGGCTGGCCTAGCAGCGCCGCTTCAGCTTCGATGCCACCGACTCCCCAGCCAAGGACTCCGAGTCCATTGACCATGGTTGTGTGCGAATCAGTTCCAACAACCGTATCTGGATAAGCGCACAAGACGCCATTGACGTTTCTAGTCATGACGACACGGGCGAGGTATTCAATATTTACTTGGTGAACAATTCCAGTTCCAGGCGGAACAACTTTAAATTCATCAAATGCGCTTTGACCCCAACGCAAAAATCTATAGCGTTCGCGATTTCGTTCATATTCAATATCTGTATTTTTCTCAAAAGCATCTTTGGTTCCGAACACATCTGCAATTACGGAGTGGTCAATAACTAATTCTGCAGGTGCAAGTGGATTAACTTTGGATGCATCTCCGCCGAGTGAAACAATTGCTTCACGCATGGTGGCAAGATCTACGATGCAAGGCACACCAGTGAAATCTTGCATCACCACACGAGCTGGAGTGAATTGAATTTCAGTATCAGGCTCTGTCGCTGGGTTCCATTGCACTAAAGCTTTGATATGAGCAGATGTAATATTTGCCCCATCTTCGGTTCGCAATAGATTTTCAAGAAGTATTTTTAAACTAAATGGAAGTGAGCTAGCACCGTCGATTTTAGAAATATCAAATATTTCATAATTTATTCCAGAGACTTTTAACGTGCTTTTAGCATCAAAGGAATTTGTACTCACCGGCGCTCCTTTCTCAAACTATCTTGACGTCAAGATACCTTACTTGGGGTAAATAATGCAACAGATTCGATGTGGTGAGTCATCGGAAATAAGTCGAAAGCACGGATTTTCCTTAATGAATATCCACTTTCGGCTAGATAGGCGGCATCTCTTGCTAGAGCTGCTGGATCGCACGCGACGTAAACAATCACTCGTGCAGCAATGCGAGCTAATTGCTGGACAACATCTTTTCCGGCGCCTTCTCGTGGTGGATCTAAAATAACTACATCGGCGCTTTGAATGTGTGTGATTATTTTGGCAACATCTCCTCTTGAAATTACTACGTTGGGCAAACCAGCAAAATTGTTTTTAGCATCTGATGTGGCATCTTTGCTGCCCTCAACTAAATGAATTGATCCTTCGCTGCCTGCTGCCTGTAAAGAGGAAGCAGTAAAGAGGCCAACACCGCCGTACAAATCTAAAACGTGATCCCCACTTTTAATCTCTGCAAAGTCACTGACGACATCAGTTAATACTTCTGCGGCTCGTTTATGCCCCTGCCAAAAAGATCTTTGACTCACCTGAAGTAAGCGGTTGCCAACTTTTTCATGCAGCACAGCAGGTCCACTATTTTGCCTAAATTTACCGTCACTACTCTTAGGAGCCTCTGCAACCATTCGTTCACCTTCTGAAGAACATGCGATTTCGATACGAATACTGGGTGCAAGTTTTTGTTTAGACATCTCATTGATACCAACCTCAGGCACAGCTATGAGGCACTCATCTACTGCAATTACGCGATGACTTCTAGATGAATAAAATCCTAGGGCTCCATTGTGATCAGTCGTAGCAGTTATCCGTGTTCTCCAATGTAGCGGCTGGCCCACTTCTTCTACTTCAACGGTAATTGGAATTTTTGCAATACGTGCAAATTGTTCAGTGATTACTTCAGACTTTAGCGCCCGTTGTCGTGATGGTGAAATATGCTGAAAATCGCACCCACCACAACCGTCGCGGTGTGCGTATTGACAGGGGGCCGCAACGCGATCTGGGCTAGGCGCAATTACATCAACTACGTCTGCACGGATAAAGTTCGAACTTGTACTTGTTATTTCAATCTCAACTTTTTCTCCGGGAATTGCGTGACGCACAAAAATCACGGCCTTCTTACCCGATTCATTTTTATAGCGCGCTATGAAGTGTCCCCCGTGAGCAATTTTTTCAATGTCCACTGTGAGGCGTTGGCCTACCTGCAGGCTTATTTGTGCCTTTGATTCCATGTATCTAAGAGTAAGGGTGTAAGTTGTACTACGTGCACGTAGTGATTATGGGTTGCGGTCGAGTTGGATCTTCCCTCGCAATTGAATTGGAATCCGCTGGTCACTCAGTTTCTGTTATTGATCAGGCTCGAGAATCATTCCGCCGTTTAGGACCTAACTTCAAAGGCCACACAGTGACAGGTATGGGTTTTGATCGAGACACACTTTTAGAAGCTGGCATTGAAAAAGCAGATGCATTTGCTGCAGTAAGCAATGGAGATAATTCGAACATTCTGGCCGCTCGCGTTGCTAGAGAAACATATAAAGTTGCAAATGTTGTTGCTCGTATTTATGACCCAGGTCGCGCAGAAATTTACCAGCGCTTAGGTATACCAACTGTTGCTACGGTGCTCTGGACTACAGACCAAATTTTAAGACGCATTCTTCCTGAAGGCTCCAAATCAGAGTGGCGCGATGCAAGTGGCGCAGTTCAGCTCTGTGAGTTTCATCCAGTTACAAGTTGGTACGGAATCCCTGTTGCGCGAATTGAAAATATCACGGGTGCTCGAGTGGCATTTATTACACGACTTGGTTCAGGTTTAATTCCAGATGAGCACACAGTTTTCCAAGAAGGCGACCTATTGCACATGATGGTGCGCGATGAAGATCATAAAAGCGTTGAAAAATCATTTTCACACGCTCCGGAGAGTGCGTCATGAGAATTGCAATTGCAGGAGCCGGAAACGTTGGTCGCGCTACCGCGCGCGAACTCTTAGATAACGGTCATCAAGTACTGCTCATCGATAAAGATCCAAAAGCAATGAAGATGCAGAGCGTTCCGGATGCTGAATGGCTTATGGCAGATGCCTGCGAAATCACATCACTAGATAACGCAAAATTAAATAATTGCCAAGTATTGGTGGCCGCAACTGGAGATGACAAAGTAAATCTCGTTGTATCCCTTCTGGGAAAGACCGAATACGGGATTCCACGAGTTGTTGCGCGAATTAATCATCCAAAGAATGAATGGCTATTTGATAGCTCCTGGGGCGTCGATGTTGCTGTGTCTACACCACGAATTATTTCAGCCCTCGTAGAAGAAGCAGTAAGCGTTGGCGATGTAGTTCGTCTCTTCTCCTTTAGAAAAGGCCAAGCAAATTTAGTTGAACTAACTCTTCCTGATACATCTTCTTGCATAGGAAAATCTGTAGGAGAAATTGAGTTACCAGATAACGCATCCCTTGCAGCGATTGTGCGAGATGGCCAAGTTATTGCATGTTCAGCTCATGACGTTTTTGCTGCGGGTGATGAATTACTTTTTGTTGCATCAGCTGCCGCCGAAACTCAAATTAAAGCGTGCTTCATCCAGAGTTAATTCTCTGCTTTTACGTTCGGAACTTTCTTAATAATTAACCACGAACCCCATGCTGCGGCAGCAAAGAGCGGATAGCCCATTGCTAAATTTACGCTTCCTAATAAATTAAGATTTTCTGGACCGCTGAGATAAATTGGAACTTGCACAAGTAAGCGTAAATAAAACATCGCAACCCATAGCCATCCAGCACGAATGTATGCCTTCTTGCGCTCTGGATTATTTCGCCACAAAAGATTTTCGCCCAAGATCGGTCCTAGGACTAATCCAAGAATTGGCCATCCGACAACGTTTGCTATCAAGTACAGCGTTCCGTATAC
>JBEENC010000025.1:0-10788 GCA_041192285.1 Actinomycetota bacterium | reverse complement strand
TTGTTCCAGCTGAATATCCATTTCCCTTAATTGTTGGATCAAAGAGGGTCTTAAACATCCACAAGAAGTCATTTGCGTATGTGTATTGAGAATTAGCTGAACCCGCCATGTGCAGATTTGCTACAGCGTCAATAACGTCATATTTCTCAGATAGTGATTGAGAAATGTGACCACCAAGTGAATCTCCCCAAGAAACAATTTTCTTGATTTTTGGGAACTTTTCACGAGCTTCAATGATTAGGGCAAGGTTTGCATCGACTGCTTCTGGAACTGACCATCCCTGTGTTGAGACGCCAGAACCAGCAACTGCGTAACCCTGCTTCAATAGCTCTTCAGCCATCAATTGTTGATCACTTGCTGTGCGTCCTGGTGCAACTTCTGGTGACATATCTACGACGTAACCATTAGGTCTGATGAAAGGAATTTTTGGCATGTTGTGGTTTCCACGAATTCCATGACTGTACAAATACATCATGCCGTTAAATTTTGATGGCATACGTATTTCGTACTTAGATCCTTGCCAATCTGTACCCGTACACTTTTGATACTTAACATCACTTCCACCTGATGAAGGTGTGAAGACTTCCTTTGTACAGGTTGTTTGTGCATTCGCAGTTGTTGGAACGGCTACCGCGAGAGTTGTAACAAGTGCTGTAACAACTAGTGCGGCTAGGGTCTTATTGACTTTTATATTTTTCATGAGTTTGTTGGTATCCCATTCGTAGGAATTGAAAGACGCTTATATGTTGATGGTGTAATCGGTCCAGTTGTTGAATCTGTGGTGACAACCGACAATGTTCCACCGTATGGCTTCAACTCACCCTTTGCGTTGAGTTGACCCATCCAGTAACCGTTGTAGCCAATATGGCTTGTCGCTGAGTAATTAAGTGGAACAAGACCTGCGCTAGCAAATTTTGATCCCTTGTTTTCAATTGCCTTGATGAGTCCAGCACGTGTCAGATTCTTACCTGCCGCACGAAGTGCTTGCACTGTAAGCATCGCTGAGTTCATGCCCTGTAAAACCACGTTGTCGAATGAGACACCAGGGTTGTACTTGGCATTGATTTTGCTAAATACCTTGACGTATTCATCAGTTGTGTCTTTAGCGTCAGGAAAGAAGCTAGCCGCAATTGCGCCATCGATCGTTGTTGGCTTTACACCGAGTGCTAGAAGCGTGTTGGCATCTCCACCAACAGAACCTGCAATCCAAGTAAATTTGCTTACTAGATTCAGAGATTCAGCTGCTTTGAAAATCAGTGCTGTTACATCTGTTGTTCCAAAGAGGATTACAACTGGCTTGCCAGGAATAGCACTTAAACCAGTAACTAGTGCTTTTGCACGAGCATCCGTCATTGCTCCCTGTGGATATAAAGTCTTCGATGCAAGTGTTAGAGAACCTGCAGCAAAACCATTAACACCATCAACACCGAATTCATCATCCTGTGCAACTAGAGCAACGGCTTGGCCAGGGAACTTATCCTTGACAAATTTAGAAATAATTTTTGCTTCCATTGCATAGCTTGGAAGGACTGTAAATGTTGTTGGGTATTTGGTTTGATTTCCAAATCCACTGAAACCAGTATTTACAAATAGATCAGGAACCTTCTTTGTCGCAAGTGATGCCGCTGCGTACGCCTTTGAGTGTGTCGCAGTTCCAAGAGCTGCAACGAGAGCGAAAACGCGATCCTTGAGTATGAGGTTAGTGGTCTGTGTTGCAGCCAATGTAGGAAGGTATTTATCGTCGCGAACTACGAGTTTAATTTTGCGACCATACACTCCGCCATTTGCATTGATGAAATCAAAGTAAGCCTTCATCGCTCCTGGAACTTTGCCATAAGAAAGAGCAGCAGTTCCTGTCAAAGGAGTAGAAATTCCTAGCTTTATCTCTTTTGATGTCAGACCTGGTTCGGCAGCTTGTGCAGGAAGAGCAGTAATTACCATTGCTCCGATTGCGACTACCGCTGAAACGATGGAGAAACGTTTCATGCGAGTATTTTTGATCATGTATTTCCTTCCGTGTGTTATCTAAGGGGGCTTACTTATTTCTTATTTAATTTTTCTCTAACTGTGCTTCTTAAAACTATGTAAGAGCGTTCCTGGTCCATTTGGTGCAAATAACACTGCCAAGATCAACAGTGCACTCACCAAGAAACCAGGCAAGGTTGCAGTGAATCCTTCAGATCCTCCGATTCGGGTCACGAGTGAATCGGCGATCTCAGGGATTGCCACTAAAACCAACCCCCCAAGCATCACACCTCGGAGGCTATAAATGCCAGTAACTACAGCGCCCGTAAGCAAAGAAAATGAGAGGCTGAGGGGGAAAGCGCTCGGTGAAACCCCGCTTATGAGCATGACAAGCAATCCTCCGGCCAATCCAGCCATGCCTGAGCTGATGGCAAAGGCCAGAACCTTCAGGCGCCCTGTATTGAGTCCTGCCAGAGCCGCTGCCGTTTCATTATCTCGAATCGCTCGAAATGTTCGTCCATAGCGCGAGGAGAGCACATTAGAAATGAGCCAGAGCATTAGTAAAACCGCAAGTGTTGAAATCCAGAAAAACCACTTGTACTGAGAAAAGTTTTCACCAAATCGTGCAGGCGGCAATCCAACATCGAAGACCACTCCTTGTTCGCCACCAAGTATTGGGAATTGGTTGGCCAACGTTGGTAAGGAAACTGCAAGTGCCAGAGTTGTGCCAGCTAAATAAGGTCCTGATAATCGAGCGACACCAAAACCCAGCAAGAGTCCAAATAATCCTGCAACAAATGTTGCAATAACTAATGCAATGACGGGATGTAAATGCAAATTATTAATTGATAGCGCACCCGCATAGGCACCAACGGCCATCAATGCACTATGGCCTAAAGAGAGTTGACCGGAATAACCGGTGAGCAAAATGATTGAAGCAATTGCTAGCCCATACATCGCAACAAAAGAACCTTGATACTGGCGCAATTCTCCAATGCGATCGCCAATTAACAACAAGGCCCAACCAATTGCAATAAAGAAGAGTGTGCGTTTCTTGGCCGAAGATAATTTCTTCATCAATCTTTCCGGATTTTCTTACTTGAAAAAATGCCTGCCGGTTTAATTAAAAGAACTACAATGAGCATGATGAAAGCCATAGGGAAAACCAGTTTTTCGCTGACATAACTCGTGGCAAAACTAATTGCGAATCCTAGAATCATGGCTCCTGCTACTGCTCCAAATAAACTCTCAAGCCCGCCAATTACTGCAGCCACGAAACCAAATACGAGCAGTACATCCATTGCGTTTGGATAGAGATAAGAAGAAGGTATGTAGAGCATTCCGGCTAATCCACCAGCAGCGCCTGCAAGGGCCCATCCAAGAGTTCTTATGAAATCTACTTTAATTCCGGATAATCTGGCGATCTCTGGTGAGTGAGCAGAAGCTCGCAGCGCTAATCCAATATTTGTTTTTTGAAATAGCAGAGTTAGCAGCAGCATGCTCACGGTGGCAAAAACAACTACTAAAAGATTAAATGGACTAAATGCGATTACTCGGTTCAATACTGTGTATCCATCGGTAGATACTGGCGCCGCAAGTGATTGATAGGTCAATCCCCACTTAAACCCAATGATGGATTGAATAATTCCAAGCAAACCTAACGTTGCAACTACTGGTGCAATCATCAAAATAGGTCCACTTTGGATTCTCTTAAAAATAGGTCGCATGAAAAATCTGTCGATTACCGCTCCAAGGAGTGCACCGAAAATCATCGCTGCAACTACGCCGATCCAAAATGATCCAGTGCGCACGGTAATTTCATATCCAATATACGTAGAGAGGACTGCTTGACCAGCCTGTGCAAAGTTAATGATTCGAGTTGATCGCCATACAAGAACAAGTGCTGTGGACATCAACGCATAGATTGCTCCTGTTGTCAGAGCGGTGAGAATTGCTGTTATTAGTTTTATCATTTAATACCCCAAATAAGCAGTACGGACTGCTGGGTCTTTGAGTAAATTTTCTGCACTATCAACAGCAACAACACTTCCTAAATTTAGAACTACGCCTTCATCTGCTATGGCTAGCGCTCCCATTGCATTTTGTTCAACAAGAACCACCGTGAGATTCATGGTTGTAACAAATTGTCTAATTGTCTTAAATATTTGATCAATAATCAGTGGTGCAAGACCGAGAGAAGGTTCATCCAGTAGTAGCAATTGGGGACGTGCAACAAGGGCGCGTCCAATTGCCAACATTTGGCGTTCGCCACCAGAGAGTGACCCACCAGATTGAGACATGCGCTCACCCAAAATCGGAAATAGTGAAAGAACTTCTTGCGTTGCCGCAGCAACATCTTTTTTGTCTTTGCGCCATAACCCAGTTAATGCCAAATTCTCTTTAACAGTGAGTTCTGCAATGACTGATTTACCATCAGAGACGTGCATGATTCCTGCACGTGCTAAATTTTCGGGGCGTTTACCAACAATTGATTCGCCATTCCACGTTGCTCTTCCAGATTTAATTTCATTTAATCCAGATAAACCACGCAGCAAAGTTGTTTTTCCAGCACCATTTGCTCCGATGATTGCGGCTAAATTTCCAATTGGAACAGTGAATGAAACAGAGTTAATCGCACGAATTGCACCGTGATCGATTGTGAGATTTTCTACGACAAGAGTCATGCGTGTGCCCCAAGATATGCCGCAACAACATCTGGATTGCGTCTGACCGATTCAACATCTCCCGAAGCGATTACTTGCCCAAAATTTAATACATAGAGTCGATCACACACCGACATAACAACATCCATGTGATGTTCTACCAAAATAACTGAACATTGGGATGACAGATTGTGAATGAGAGAGTTCATCCATTCAATATCTTGTGGGCCTAATCCACCAGCAGGTTCATCAAGTAGTAAAATTCGAGGCTCACTTATGAGCGCACGTGCAAGAGCAACTCTTTTGGTCACTGGATAATCGAGAGTATCTGCACGACGATTTGCTAAGCCCGTTGCATACACGCGCTCTAGAGCTGTCATCGCACGATTTTTTAATTTTGATTCATCTTTTGCACTTAACCCTAGCGCTGCTGAAATTAATCCACTACGAGCAAAGTTAGATCCACCAATCATCACATTTTCTAAGACACTTAACTCAGGAAATAACCCCACTCCTTGAAGTGTGCGAGAGATTCCTAGATCAATTAGTTCGTAAGGTTTTGGCCACTTGTGCTGTGTTCCGTTAATTTCTAGAACACCGCTATCAATTTCTACGAGTCCAGAGAGAGCATTAAATAAAGTGGTCTTACCTGCGCCATTTGGACCGATTAAACCAATGACTTCATTTTGATTTACTTCCAGCGAAACTTTGTTGAGCGCTTTGAGACCTCCGAAAGAAATAGAGAGTCCTTTAATGCTCAGCATCTGTAAATTAGTACTCATGAGATTGGTAGATTCTAGGCACACGTGCCCCAATTCGGGTGACAATCTCATAATTTATGCTCGAACTTGCGCGTCCCCAATCATCTGCGGTGTATTCACCATGAGAACCATCGCCAAAAACTATTACCCAATCCCCTGACTGCGCAGTGCTTTCAGAACCGAGATCTACAACAAATTGATCCATAGAAACCCGACCAATTATTGGCGCTTTCTTACCCTTAACAAAAACTCCCGTACCTTGTGCAATACGAGGAATTCCATCGGCATATCCCATCGCAACAACACCCAGTTTTGTATCTGATTGCGTGATTGCACTTGCGCCATAGCCAACAGGTGAATCCGCTGGAACGCTTTTTACAAGATGAAGTTTTGCTCGCACTTGTCCAACTGGACGCAATCCCAAATCTTTACTTGTACCTAAATGTGTGAGATCTGGAGTCAATCCATACATTGCAATTCCGACTCGAACCATGGTGAAGTAGGAAGTTGAATCCTTAATAGTTGCAGCAGAATTTGCCAAGTGCTTAATCGGTGGATCAATTCCAATAGCCTGCAGTTCTTGGACCATCTGCTTAAAGCGCTGTAGTTGATCGATATTTTGTTTTTGACCAGGTTCATCTGCTCGAGCAAAGTGAGAAAAAATTCCAATCACATCTAACTCAGTGAAATCTTCTGTGAGTAAATCTTTCCACTCATCCAAAAATCCCCCACGACTCATTCCAGTATCTACTTCTAGATGGATGCGAGCTTTTTTGCCCACGCTCTTTGCCGATTCTGATACTTCGCGCAATCCTTTAATACTTGAAACCCCGATATCAATGTTGTGTGTAATGGCAGAATCAAAATCGGAACCAGGAGAAACAAGCCAGGCGAGAATTGGTGCCTCAACTGCGTTTTCTCGAAGAGTGATTGCTTCTTCTAACAGTGCAACACCTAACCACGATGCGCCTGCTTTTAGCGCTGCATGTGAAACACGAATGAGACCGTGTCCGTATGCATCGGCTTTTACAACGGCTAAAACATCTACAGCGCACTCTTTTTTTAAGCGTGCAATATTTATACTTAATGCACTCAAATCAATCAGAAATTCTGCGCGATCACTCATGCCTTTTCCTCAATAACAACTATTGCCGATGCGATTCCACCATCATGCGAAAGAGAAAGATGCACTCGTGAGCCACTTATTAATTCTGCAATTTCACCACGGAATAGAAACTCTGGCTTGCCATTTTCTAGATTGATCACTTCGGCATCATGCCATTGCAATCCGTGTCCCACACTGAGAGCTTTTGCAAGTGCTTCTTTGGCCGCAAATCGTGCGGCCAAAGATTGAACGTTTTTTGTTCGTTCAGATTCTGTAAATAATTTCTCACTTAAACCAGGAGTTCGTTCTAGAGATTCTTTGAATCGATCGATATTGACTACATCGATTCCCAGGCCCTCAATCATTTGGCAATAGTAATAAGAACTACGAGAGTTGGCTATTAGATGCAACGAAGCGATCGATTGCGATGACCATAACCAGCAAGGCGGCACCAATGAATAAACCGCCAACCAAGTCTGAGAGCCAGTGAGTATTTCTAAAGAGTGAAACAACACATACGCTCAGTGAAATCAACGCGACACCTGCGCTAGCAAGACGTCCGCGATAACGATCCACGTGGGCATATCTATAAATTAAATAAGCCAGTACGCCCCATGAAAGAATGGCATTTGATGCATGACCACTCGGATATGAAAGACCCCCTGCATAAATGAGATCCACGTTGAGTTGAGGTTTTGTTCTACCGATGAATAACTTAGCAAGTCCAACAATTAAATTAAGGGCAATGATTGACAGAATCGCCAAATTAAGTGGACGCCAGGTTTTAAAGCGTCGCGCAATATAAATTGCGGCAATCATGAGCGCAGTAGCTGTAAGGCCACGTAGTCCTAGATCATCGATTCGCATCAGGATAAAATCTATCCACGATGGGAAATCGACTCTGTTTGCGTTTGCAATTCGTGCATCTAAAGCAATCAGTGGACCATTAGTAATGACTTGTTGAGTAACAACGATAAATCCAACAAAAAGAAGGGATGACCATTTAACTGCACGAATCATTTGTTCTCTGCGTATTGAAGGCACTTATTCCACCGTTACAGATTTAGCCAAATTTCGTGGCTGATCTACATCGCTTCCGCGAGCAACTGCGATTTCATAAGCAAATACTTGTAATGGCACTGTTGCAAGAATTGGTTGGAATAAAGGATTTGTCACAGGAATACGAATGACATATTCGGCTCCGACAACATTGGCGCCTTCTTCTGCAATCACAATGACGCGCGCACCACGTGCTTTAACTTCTTGAATATTGCTCGCCATTTTTTCATCGAGAGAGTGCTCATGCCCTGCGGGCAAAATTGCTATTACCGGAGTAGCTGAAACTGAATCAATAAGTGCGATTGGACCGTGCTTGAGTTCGCCGCCTGCAAAACCTTCTGCATGAATGTATGCCAACTCTTTTAACTTCAACGCTCCTTCTAGCGCAACCGGATAACCGATGTTTCTGCCAAGAAAGAGGATTGTGTTCGCATCAGCAAATTTTCTTGTCAGCGCACGAAGCGGTTCGACAGTTTCAAGTATTTGTTCTATTTTTCCTGGTAGCTCCAGCATTTCGTTATATAGGTCAGCGACTTGATCATCAGTTAGTTCTGATCGAACTTGTGCCAAGTGCAAACCAATTAGATACACAGCCACAATTTGAGTGAGTAGAGCCTTTGTGGAGGCAACTGCAATTTCTGGACCCGCATGGGTATAAATAACAGCATCTGACTCACGAGGAATTGTTGAACTATTGGTATTACAAATTGCTAGAACTCGAGCTCCGGCAGCCTTTGCATGGCGCAGTGCCATCAACGTATCCATTGTTTCACCCGATTGCGAGATAGCAATAACGAGGGTGTTCTTATTAATTATTGGATTTCTGTAGCGATACTCACTAGCGATCTCCACTTCAA
The DNA here is from genome assembly GCA_041192285.1 of Actinomycetota bacterium. Lineage (GTDB taxonomy): Bacteria > Actinomycetota > Actinomycetes > Nanopelagicales > Nanopelagicaceae > Planktophila. Next base: position 2,378 of record JBEENC010000025.1, on the reverse strand, counting down.
CTGAAATTTTGGCCCATTTTTCAATTGCATACTTTGCAATCATTCCTGCGTGATAGGCAGTACCGCAGGCAATAACGACGATTTTTTCTAAAGATTTAATTTCGGTAGGAGTTAAATGAATTTCATCGAGCAATATTTGCTTGTTATCACTTAAGCGCGCCATCAAGGTATCGGCTACAGCTTTTGGTTGTTCAAATATTTCCTTAAGCATAAAGTGTGCGAAGCCACCCTTTTGAGCAGCACTTGCATCCCAGGTTATTTCATACTCTTTCGGGCTAAGAGTTTTGCCATCTAAGTCTGTAATAGAAACTGTAGTTGGAGTCAGAGTCACAACCTGATCTTGTCCCAATTCGATAGCACGTTTTGTATGCTCAATAAATGCGGCAACATCAGATGCCATAAAGTTTTCATTCTTACCTAAGCCCACAACAAGTGGAGAATTTCGACGGACTCCGACAATGACATCTGGAGTATCTGCATGAATGGCAACAAGAGTAAAAGAACCACGTAAGGACTTAACTGCCTCGCGCATGGCAGCAGATAAATCTCCAGAGTGTTTTTTTCTTAAGTCACTGAGTAAATGAGCCACAGATTCTGTGTCCGTATCGGAAGAAAAAGTGTGGCCTTTGCTTTCGAGTTCGGCTTTTAATTCGGCGTAGTTTTCAATAATTCCATTATGAATGACCGCTAATTTTCCATCGTTATCAACGTGTGGATGTGCGTTGCGATCTGTTGGTCCACCATGGGTTGCCCACCGTGTATGCCCAATTCCTGAATGTGCTGTTGGAATTAATGAAAGTGATTGTTCTAAATTATTTAATTTGCCTGCACGTTTTTCAATGAATAACTTATTTGGTGTACCGAGTGCAATACCTGCAGAGTCATAGCCTCGATATTCCAGGCGACGTAATCCTTGGATTAAAGGCGTTATTGCAGATTGTGGCCCTGTGTAACCCACAATTCCACACACGTGCCTACCTCAATTCTTCTTTAACAACTGCGGCAAGTTTTTCTGCAATTTCTTTGGCGATGCTATCACTTTGGGCTTCGACCATGACTCGAACAAGGGGTTCTGTACCCGATGCACGCAAAAGAATTCGCCCAGCTTGGCCAAGTTCTGCTTCATACATCACAACTGCTGCTTGTATTACTGTTGATGAATCAAGTTTTTCTTTTGCAACTCCAGAAACATTTATTAAAACCTGCGGGAATCGATTCATAATTTTTGATAGCTCTTGAAGAGGTTTCTTAGAGCGAGCCATTTCTGCAATTAAGGCAAGCGCGGTAAGAAGTCCATCTCCTGTGCCAGCGAATTCGCGCATAATAATATGTCCGGATTGTTCGCCACCTAATGAGTAATTATTTTCTAGCAGATTTTCAAGTACGTACCGATCACCCACTGCCGTCTTAACAACATTTATCCCCGAATCTTTCATCGCAATGAGAAAACCAAGATTGCTCATGACTGTGGCAACAACTGTTGTTTTATTGAGCTTTCCGCGAGATTTAAATCCTTGCGCCAAGATCGCCAAAATAAAATCGCCATCAATAACATTTCCAGCAGCATCAATGGCAAGACAACGATCAGCATCGCCATCGTGGGCAATGCCGATATCAGCCTTGTTTTTAAGTACCGCATCTCGCAGAAAATCTAAGTGAGTCGAACCAACACCATCATTGATATTGAGACCATCTGGTTTGTTGGCAATTGCAATAACTGTTGCCCCTGCTTTTTCCAGCGCCACGGGTGCCACAAATGATGCTGCGCCATTGGCACAATCAACGACAACTTTTATTCCTGATAGTGAGACATCAACGCTTGTGAGTAAGTGCGCAATGTATTTTTCGCGAGCGCTGTTATCCTCAATGACGCGCCCAACGTGGGCACCTGTTGGACGTTGCCAAGGTTCACCCATTCGGGCTTCGATTGCCGCTTCTAGTGAATCTGCGAGTTTTTCTCCGCCGCGAGCAAATAATTTAATTCCATTATCTGGAACAGGATTATGTGATGCTGAAATCATGACACCCAAATCTGCGCCACTTTCTGCAACTAAAAACGCAATTGCAGGAGTAGGCAATACGCCAACACGATAAACATCAACGCCAGCACTAGTTAAACCTGCAACAACTGCTGCTTCAAGGAATTCACCTGATGCACGAGAGTCTTGCCCAACGATTGCGCGTGGGCGTTTGTTTTTATCTCCTAAGGATTCAATCAAAATATGGGCGGCGGCAACGGCGACATCTAATGCTAATTCAGCCGTGAGATCAACATTTGCTAAGCCACGAATTCCATCAGTGCCGAATAGGGCCACGGAGATTGCCTCCAAATACGATAGAAATTAGCGCTTGCTGTATTGAGAACGCTTACGTGCTTT
>JBEENC010000024.1:0-10853 GCA_041192285.1 Actinomycetota bacterium | reverse complement strand
ATTTAACAATGAGATGCGTTCGTGGATCTCAGATTTTATTCCGGTGATCTAAATGAAAGAGAGCGCACCTGAGATTGGCACAGCAGGACTTCTGCGATTTGCCTGGCGCCAGCTAACAAGCATGCGGACTGCTCTCATTTTATTAATGATGTTAGGTGTTGCTGCAATACCAGGGTCATTTATTCCGCAACGTACACAAAACCCAGTCGCCGTTAGCGATATGTTTATCAATTCGCCAACAAAGGCGCTGTGGTTCCAAAGGTTCTCATTATTTGATGTCTATGCATCCCCTTGGTTTAGCGCAATTTATATTCTTCTATTTGTTTCACTCATAGGCTGCGTTCTTCCCCGAACTTTTGAGCACTACAAAGCATCACGGGCGTTGCCACCTGTTACACCTAAAAATCTTTCTCGAATGGAATTTCATTCAGAGTTGAAAGGCAATGGAGATGAACTTGAAATTGCTCGGCAGTGGTTTAAGAAAAATAGATTTAGAGTCCGCGAATTAGATGGCTCGATTTCTGCAGAAAAGGGATTTACTCGCGAAACTGGAAATCTTTTCTTCCACCTAGCGCTAGTGCTGGTCCTCATCGGGGTGAGTTTGGGGTCACTCTTTGGAATGCGCGGAGATGCGATTGTTAATGTGGGTGAGCGATTTATAAATACTCCGACAACCTATGACTCACTCTCATTTGGCAAGTTGTTTAACGAAAAAACTCTCCCACCATTTTCAATTGAAGTTGATAAGTTTGTTGGTAAATATGATCCTGTTACTAATGCACCGCTGGATTACACAATGTGGGTCACGGTAAAGAGTGGACCAGATGCAACACCTGAGAAAAAGGTTGTCAAAGTAAATAGTCCGCTAACGTTTGGAAGTACTCGTGTTTATTTACAAGCTAATGGATATTCACCAATAGTCACGGTAAGAGATCCTGCAGGAAATGTTGGCTACCAAGGACCGGTTCCATTCTTGCCACAAGATTCAAATTTATCCTCAACAGGTGTAATAAAAGTTCCTGATGTGACACCACAACTTGGTTTCGTTGGATCTTTTTTCCCAACAATTGGTCGTGCAAATGGCGGCGGCGGGGTTTCAGTTTTCCCAGAAGCGCTAGACCCACGGTTATTTTTAGCAGCGTGGACGGGCGACCTTGGTTTAGACAATGGGCGGCCACAATCTGTCTATCGAATTAATACAGATGTAATGAAGCAGATAGGACTTAAATCACTTTCACCGGGTGAGACCTATTCATTTGAAGAAGGTTCAATCACATTTGAAACATATGTACCTTGGGTTAACTTGCAGGTGGTGCGAGATCCCGGAAAGAGTTATGCGCTGGTTGGCGGTATCGTTGCGATACTTGGATTACTTGCCTCACTCTTTACGAGAAGGCGGCGAATCTGGGTAAGTGTTAGTAAGAAAAAAGTTGAAGTCGCAGGTTTAGCGAAGAATGCAGCGCCTGGACTTGAATTAGAAATCGCACAACTGGCAAAAGCTTTAGGGAGAGCAGAGTAAATGTCTACAACGTGGGCCTATATTTCAAATTACTTGGTCTATTCATCCATGGCTGTCTTTGCCCTGGCATTTATTGCTCACGCCTATGAAACTGCATTTGCTGTTCGCGCACCACACTTATCTGACTCTGCACAAGGCAATTTGCGTACAAAGACTTTTGATTACACACGCACAGAAAAAGTCGCACGCGTTGCCACAGCAATGATGATCTTAGGATTTTCACTTTTATTGGCTGGCGTTATCGCACGTGGATTATCAGCAGGTCGCGTCCCATGGGGCAATATGTATGAATTTTCACTTACGGGCGCGCTTGCATTTACTACAGCATATTTGGGTGCACTTCGTAAATACGATCTTCGCTGGTTAGGTTTATTTGTTTCGATTTCAGTATTACTTACACTTGGCACAGCTGTCACAGTCTTATATGTACCAAGTGCTCCGCTTGTTCCTGCACTCAAATCTGCTTGGCTTGTCATACATGTCGCAACTGCAATTATTTCTGGTGGAATTTTCTTACTAGCAAATATCATTGCAGGAGCATTTTTGTTCTTGGACTCTATGGAGAAAAAAGGTGAACGTGCGCCGTGGGCAAAACGCCTGCCATCATTAGATGTTTTAGATCAACTCTCATATCGTCTTGTTGCATTTGTATTTCCACTCTGGACATTTTCAGTTATTGCTGGCGCAATTTGGGCTGAAAGTGCGTGGGGAAGATATTGGGGTTGGGATCCAAAAGAGACGTGGGCATTTATTACATGGGTTGCATACGCAGCTTATTTACACGCACGCGTAACAGTTGGTTGGCGCGGTCGTCGTGCTGCATGGCTATGTATATTTGCTGGTTCTACATTTTTATTTAACTATGTGTATGTAAATGTATGGGGAACTGGAAAGCACACGTACTCAGGTTTATAAGTTTTTAAAGGTTACGTAAGAAATCTGGGTCATCATCTGGCCCAATAACTCTTCCCTTTCCGCCGCGGCCAGGTCCTTGTCGGCGTTGGCGGCCCCAAATTAGGTATGCCACAGCGCCAAAAGTTCCGATGAAAATAATAATGAGTAACCAGCCCCATTTAGGTAAGCCTCGAATCGCTTCTTGTTCTGTGCGTGCGCAATCAATGAGTGCATACAAGGTAACGGCAACTGCAATTAGAAGCGGCAAGTAGCGAAGCATGAGTTAATTCTACGCATTTCTAGGAGAGTAACAAACCCAAGGACAATAAAATTGCAAAGCGAAGTTGAAGTTTTCCTGTTTTTCCAAGGAGCGGAATAAGCGCTGCACCAATTGCTCCAGCGCGTATGGCCTTGATCAATGAATATGTCATTGGGGTAAGTAAGAGCGTGAGCAAGGTCCACGGTTTAAATAAGAAAATAACACTCAGATGAGAAAGTAGCAGGAGCGCCGTAAAGGCCGTGCGAGCACTGGAATCACCAAGGCGTACCGCAAGAGTTCGCTTGCCGACTAGTTCATCTGCGGCGCGATCGCGCAGGTTATTAATTGCTAAGAGTGCGCATGACAGCGATCCCATAGGAATAGCAACTAAGAGTGAATCCCATGTGAGTGTGCCAGTTTGTGCGAAGTATGTTCCCATCGTTGCAACTAGTCCAAAGAAAACAAAGACCGCAAGTTCACCAAATCCAAAGTAACCGTAAGGATTTTTTCCACCCGTATATCCCCATGCAGCAGCAATTGCTATCGCACCAACTGCTACAAGCCACAACGATGTTTGAAGTGCGAGTAATAATCCAAAGGATGCACCACAACCGAGTGCGATGTAGGCAGCAATTTTTACTCGATGCGCCGTAGCAGCCCCACTAGCAACTAATCGCATGGGTCCAATTCGATTGTCATCAGTACCCTTTACGCCATCAGAGTAATCATTTGCATAATTAACACCAATTTGCAGTGACAAACTTACGAGCAGCGCAAGAAGTGCTAACAATGGATTAATACTGTTGCCTGCAAGTGCTGTTCCAACGGCGACAGGTGCGATAGCTGCGGGCAGAGTTTTAGGGCGAGCACCTGCAATCCACTTATTCATTCTTTACTCACTGACCAATTTTGCTAGAGAAGTGCGATCGATTTTACCAACGCCATTTTCTGGAAGTTTATCAAGGAGTATCACGCTCTTTGGTTTTGCGTGATTTCCCATTGCGCTAACAAGTGCTTGTGAGATTTGCGGCTTCACATTCTCATCTTGCGTTTGAACTGCAACGTGTAAGACCTGACCCCACTTGCTATCAGAAGTTGAAAAAGCGGCTACCAATAATTGTGGAAACTTTTTGTTTAATTCAGATTCGATCGCACTAAGGGAAATGTTTTCACCACCACTGATAATTACATCATCTGCTCTTCCGATGACTTTTAACTTTCCATCATCAATCATCCCTATATCTTGAGTGAGATACCAACCATTTTCATTTGCAACATCGGCAAGGACTGGACCCGAGATTTTAATTCTCTGATTATGAGTTAATTCAAAATTAACCCCATCGAGTGCTTCTCCGTTATAAATACAGCCACCGCAGGTTTCAGTCATTCCATACGTTGTGATGATATTGATACCGGTTGCGATTGCATCGTTGCGAAGTTGTTCAGATAAGGCTGCTCCACCGACTAGAACAGCTTTTGCACTCTTTAAATGTGCGAGTAAATTCGTATCTTCCTTAAGGGCATTAAAGAGTTGTGTGGGAACAATGGCCGTGAAATCTGCATCAGGATAGGTGCCACCATGATTTCGCAGATCAATTGGCTCGGTTTCTAATTCAATAGAGCGCACAAGAACATTGATGCCTGCAATATGTGTCAGCGGCAATAAGAGTGACCACGTTTGTCCCTTTGTAGCCTTTAGGAATTTATTTGATGCGCGCGCACTTGCCAGCAACGCTTCAGAAGTAATTCCTATTTCCTTCGGTGCACCGGTGCTGCCACTAGTTGCAATGAGTAGTGAGATCTCTGACTTGACCGAATTAGAAGAAGTTGGACCGCATCCAAGGGCAGGACCAACATGTGCGAGGGCTTGTTTTAGCGCACTCACATTTTCGGCCAGAGCACGCGTGGGTTCTAGGCTGCGCACTTCTCGATGTGAAGATGTATCCATTGCCCGCGTAGGCTATCGCGTGTAACGGTAGTGATGTCTGATGGAGGGTTTGTGAGTAAGCCAATCAAGCGTGAATTTGGAAGCCGAGATATTCCGAAATGGAAAGTCGCACCCGGCGGAGAAAAATTTACCGATATTAAATATGAAGCTGCTGATGGCATTGCAAAAATCACCATCAACCGTCCAGAAGTACGTAATGCATTTCGTCCACAAACAATTATTGAGTTGCAGAGTGCATTTTCATTAGCGCGCGATAATCAAGAAGCTGGCGTAATTATTTTAACTGGCGAAGGTAGCGAAGCATTTTGTTCTGGTGGCGACATAAGCGTTCGTGGGGATGATGGTTATCTCGGGGATGATTTGCTCGCAAAACAAGGTATTGGCCGCCTCAACGTTTTAGATTTGCAAGTACAAATTCGCCGAACACCTAAGCCAGTAATTGCAATGGTTGCCGGATGGGCAATCGGAGGCGGACATGTTTTACATGTTGTCTGCGATTTAACGATTGCTGCTGACAACGCACTCTTTGGTCAAACTGGCCCAATGGTTGGTTCATTCGATGGTGGTTATGGATCTGGACTACTTGCGGCAAATGTAGGACAGAAAAAAGCGCGAGAAATTTGGTTTATGACTCGTTCATACGATGCAAAAGAAGCGCTCGCAATGGGACTTGTGAACACAGTTGTTCCAGTCGCCGAACTAGAAGCAGAAACTGTTTCTTGGTGCCACGAAATGTTACGTAATTCTCCACTTGCACTTCGCTTGTTAAAATCTAGCTTGAACGCTGCAGATGATGGATTAGCTGGTGTTCAACAACTAGCTGGCGATGCAACACTTCTGTTTTATATGACTGAAGAAGGTCAAGAAGGTCGCGATGCTTATAAAGAAAAGCGCGCACCAGATTTTGATCAATTCCCTAAGCGTCCATAAATTAATCGATGCTTGACTCAATCCTTAATAACCTTCGAGTAGTTTCGCTGCCGATGAAAACAGATTTTCGTGGCATCAATACTCGCGAAGTTGCACTGATTGAAGGAAGCGCAGGATGGGGAGAATTTTCGCCATTTGTTGAGTACGACGAAAACGAATCAATTCCATGGCTGATCAGTGCAATAGAGGGTGCTACGCAGCCACGTGTGAAAGCAACAAGAAAATACATAGATATCAACGCAACTTTGCCTGCGGTTAATTCACGTACAGAAGTTGAAAGTATTTTGTCTTGGTATACAGGTGCCTCAACTGTGAAGATAAAAGTGGGTGCGAATCAAGAAGAAGATTTCAAGCGCATTAAGTACGTTACTGAAATATTGCCAAACGCCTCTCTGCGCTTAGATGTAAACGGTAGCTGGGACGTTGAGCAAGCACTCGAATTCATTTATGGATTTTATGATTCATTCGATGAAGATTTATTGCAATACATTGAGCAACCATGCTCAACTCTTGACGAACTGCGCGAATTAAAGGCTGCATGCATGGTTGGTGTAAAGATTGCAGGAGATGAAGTAATTAGAAAAGCAAAAGATCCCTTTGAACTGGATCTAGAAGATGCTGTAGATATTTTGATATTAAAAGTTGCTCCTCTTGGCGGAATCGAGCGCTCACTCGCACTTGCTAAACATCACCGACTGCCAGTAGTTGTATCAAGTGCACTAGAAAGTGCAGTAGGAATTGGTCACGGCATACGACTAGCGGGTGCACTACCAACTTTAGATTTTGCATGTGGACTCGCAACAGGACAGTTACTTGCATCAGATATCGCACAGATTCCAATTGAAGGTGGAAAAATGCGCGTTGCAGATGTAACTCCGAGTGAAGCAGCGATGATTGAATTAGAAGCAAGTGCAGAGCGAACTCAATGGTGGCAAGATCGGGTTCGTACAACTTGGATCGCAGGCGCGGATGAAATTATTGCTGAGATGGGGTGGCATTGGTGAGTCAATCATCTTCCCTTGCGCGCGTCATTGTTCGCCAGATAATTGAAGCTGGAATTACAGATGTAGTCATTTCACCGGGTTCTCGTAACGCACCACTGAGCTTTGCATTCTTTGCTGCATCACAAAAAGGCTTAATCAAATTACACACACGCATCGATGAACGCACAGCGGCATTTTTCGCTCTCGGTTTAGCAAAAGCCAGCGGACGTGCGGTTCCTATTGTGTGCACCAGCGGAACAGCAGTTGCTAATTACCATCCAGCGGTTTTAGAGGCTCATCACACAAATACACCGCTATTAGTTTTAACAGCCGATCGTCCAGCACGATTGCGCAAAACTGGTTCTAATCAAACAACAGAGCAAGCACGCATATTTGGAAAATCTGTTCGCTACTTTGCAGATGTTTCTGGGGCTGTGTTTCCAATGGAATTACCAATTTATTCTCTTGCCAGCGGACCGGTTCATCTCAATATTCAATTTGAAGAACCACTGGCCGCTGATTCTGATTCAACATGGCTAGATGAGATCACAGTTGCACCGCGGGATATCAAATCAACAAAGGCACCGAGTGCCTTAAGGGTCAAGAGTGAACGCGGAGTTCTCATCGTTGGCCATGACCGTGGGGGATTTACAACTGCGCAAGTTCAAAAGTTTGCGGATCAACTTGGTTGGCCACTTATCAGCGAAGATCCACTCTCACTTCAAGGCTCAATCGCACATGCTTCTTTATTCTTAGCATCAACGACTATTGCAAAAGATTTCACTCCACGAACTGTCATTGTGATCGGGCGAACAACACTTTCTCGTTCAATAAATAATTACATTGCATCGGCTGATAAGCAGATAGTTATTGATTCACGTATCGCTACCGTTGACACAGATAGAAATGCAGATAAACGCTTTACGCAGATCCCTACTCTTGAATCAAATGAAGCAGATTCAGAGTGGCTAGATAAGTGGCAGAAATTGTCCGAGAGATGCACAAAAGAGTTAGAAAAAATCTCAGAGTGGTCAGAACCTGTTTTAGCTCGCACGGTTGCTGCAAATATTAAAAATAGAACCACGTTATTTGTTTCTTCTTCACGTCCGGTGCGCGACATCGAAGCATTTGCCTCAGCGCGTACAGGAGTTGAAACTTTTGCTAATCGCGGCTTAGCCGGCATTGACGGAAATATTTCAACAGCAATGGGAATCGCAACAGCTCGCACAGCAACAATTGCTGTGTTAGGCGATCTTTCTTTTTTGCACGATCTCACGGGATTAATCCACTCTGAAAAGCCAAACCTTTTGATTCTTGTGGTCGATAACAACGGTGGCGGTATTTTCTCAACGCTTACTCATCGTGGCAGCGATGGATTCGAAAGTATTTTTGGAACACCACATAATTTGGATTTAGCAGCGATAGCTTCTGCGCTGAATATCAAAACCAGCACCATTAACTCTGTGGATCAATTAAATAAAGAACTCACGCAACCGATTGACGGTGTCCGTATTGTCATTGCACAAATGCCAGATCGCGAGAGTAATGCCGAATTAATTAAGCAAGTGCACTCTTCATTGCAGAAAATTTAGCTTCACTCTCTGCTAATTCTTTTTCAGGATCAGAGCCCGCAACAATTCCGCACCCTGCATAAATACGAATTGTGTTCTCAGAGATTTGTCCACAACGAAGTGCAATACCTAATTCGCCATCTCCACGCGCATCAATCCAACCAACAGGACCGGCGTAACGTCCGCGAGATATAGATTCAATTTCGCTGATAACTTTTGCAGCTCTATCAGTTGGCGTTCCACATACTGCAGCCGATGGATGTAATTGATTAAGTAGAGTAAATACATCGACGTTGCTCTTAGATTCGATGAGGGCACCCGTTACATCTGTGGCTAAATGCATGACATTTGCTAGGTGAAGAACAAAGGGAGTTTCAGGAATATTTGTTGAAGAACAAAAAGGTTCAAGTGCATCTGCCACAGAGCGCACTGCGTATTCGTGTTCTTCTAAATCTTTCGAAGAACGTGCAAGCGAACCTGCCAAAGCCAAATCACGTGCGTCATCGCCTGATTTACTAATAGTTCCTGCAAGTACGCGAGAAGTAACCATTCCACGCTTTAGACGAATTAAGAGTTCAGGGGTTGCACCAATTAATCCTGCAACGCTAAATACCCAGGTAGATGGATATGCAGATGAAAGATTACGCAGCGCTGATCGTTCATCGATCGCTTGTGAAGAAGTTGCTGATAGATCCCGTGCAAGAACTACCTTTTCGATCTCACCACTATGAATCTTTGCAATAGCTTGTGCAACGCGTGTAATCCAATGCTCACTAGCTAATTCATCTTCACTCCACGTAAGAGTTGAAGTGGAAACCTTTTCTGGCGTATCAGTGAGTCGGGGCTGAGAATCGGAACCAACCCAGGTGATCCATGAAATTCCGCTACTCATTCCCACAATTACTTGAGGAATAACAAGAATAGATTCTTCATCAGGAGAGAATGAAAAGGATGAAAAAAGAATTGGTCCTGTTGCACTTCCTTGAACATTATTAGTAATCGCAAATTTTTCTAAGTGAGAGTGCCACCATGTTCGAGCATCATTAAAACGATTAGGGCCTTTAACTGTTGTGCTGGCATAGACGCCCCAACCAACAACTCCATCGCCTCCGCGTACCCAAGAAAAATTCTCACCTTTGGGCAACAAATCCAAAAGAGGCAGATGCTCGCCAAGGCGTACGGTAGTTACAGGGATAAGAGAAGGCATTAATTATTTTCTTATGAAATTTTTCGCTGCACGAATTGCCAAATTAATGGAAGAGAAGTTCCTGCAATTGCAATTTTTAGAATTTCACCAAGAATAAATGGAGTAAAGCCGGCAGAGATTGTCCATGCCCAATCTTTACCAGTAAATTGGTGAAGCCAGAAAAGTCCCAAAGTAAATGTAAGCGCATTACCTAACAACATTGCAGGTAGCGCAGTTTTAAATTTTTGATCCCACTTGCGTCCACCCAAATAACCGAGCAACGCTGATGTCAGCAGCATTCCAACTAAGTAGCCACCTGTTGCACCAACGATGCGATCTAAACCAGATCCGCCATTTGCAAATACAGGCGCACCCAGTGCACCCACTAATAGGTACATAAGAAAAGTACTTGCTCCGAGTGTTGCGCCATAACTTGTGGCTAGTAATAAAACTCCAAGAGTTTGTCCTGTTACAGGGACTGGTGAACCAGGAACGGGAATTGCAATCTGGGCGAGTAATGAAAGAAATGCAACGCCTGCAATTACAAAGCCAGCTTTAGTTAAAACTGTGCTTCTTGGGAAAACTGCAGTGCGAAGTGTGGTGGTTGCAGTGGACATTACGTGCACCCTTTCTCGAAGTTGTGGATGAGCCTACTCTGAAGCAGAATAACCCTATGTCCCGCGCCAATATGGATAAAAATCCTGCCGAAGTAGCCGCAATGTTTGACGCGGTAGCCAAGCGTTATGACCTGGTTAATGACATCTTGAGCCTTGGTCAGACAAAGAGATGGCGCAAGGCCACAACTGCCACGATTGCGCCAAAGCCAGGAATGAAAATTCTCGATCTCGCAGCGGGCACTGGTTCAAGTTCAGAACCATTACATAATGCAGGCGCCGATGTAATTCCTGCAGATTTTTCAGATGGAATGCTTGAAGCGGGTCGACGCGCACGCCCACATTTAAAATTTACAAAAGCCGATGCACTTAACTTATCTTTTGAAAATGAATCATTTGATGTCGTAACAATTTCATTTGGTTTAAGAAATACATCAGACATGGATAAGGCTTTAATTGAAGCAAGACGTGTAACTAAAAAAGGCGGCTTACTTGTTATTGCAGAATTTTCTTCGCCAACATGGAAACCATTTCGCACAATTTATATAAATTATTTAATGAAAGCTCTGCCAGCCATCGCATCAAAAACTTCATCAAATCCTGACGCCTATGTCTATCTCGCAGAATCCATTCGGGCATGGCCGGATCAGGCGGCGCTCGCGGCCCGAATTACCCAGGCCGGCTGGTCTCAAGTGGGTTGGCGCAATTTGAGCGGTGGAGTTGTCGCAGTTCACAGAGCCATCAACTCCTGACGCGGTCAAAAGTACTTGTAGGGCACTCTAGGATTTAACCATCATGGACTCTGTATCAAACCCATATGTGCCGATCTTGGTCATCGGAGCCATTGGCTTCGGTTTCGCGGTCATCTCCGTTACAGCAGGTGCACTTACTGGTCCGAAGCGTTACAACAGAGCGAAATTAGATGCCTACGAGTGCGGAATTGAACCAT
>JBEENC010000023.1:0-10884 GCA_041192285.1 Actinomycetota bacterium | reverse complement strand
GTTTATGTTTGGTTTGATGCACTTCTAAATTACGCAACCGCAGTTGGCCTAACCGATGCCCCAGATTCCGATGGTGGCAAGAAGTTTGCACAAACGTGGCCAGCAGATGTTCACCTCGTTGGAAAAGATATTTTGCGTTTTCACGCAGTTATTTGGCCAGCGATGTTAATGGCCGCAGGAGTTGCAGTTCCAAAGAAGGTTTTTGCACATGGCTGGTTACTTGTCGGGGGCGAAAAAATGAGTAAGAGCAAGCTCACCGGCATTGCTCCAAGTGATATTACAAATCACTTCGGTGTTGATGCATTTAGATATTACTTCTTGCGTGCAATTCCATTTGGTAGCGATGGGTCATTCTCATGGGAAGACATGAGCGCCCGCTACACAAGCGAATTAGCAAATGATTTTGGAAACCTTGCCTCACGACTCGCAGCAATGATTGAGAAATATTGCGATGGAATACTTCCACAAGTTGCTCATGACAAAACACTCGAAGAAGCGCTTTCTAAAACAGTTTCAAAAGCAGATGAAGCAATGTGCGCTCTTGATTTTCAAGGTGGCATCAACGCAATTATGGATTTTTGTAAGCGCGTAAATGGTTATGTCACAGAAAAAGAGCCGTGGATACTTGCAAAAGATCCTGCAAACAAAGTTGTTCTAGAAGAAGTTCTTTACAACACGGCAGAATCATTACGCGCACTTGCTGTTCTGCTAAATTCCGTGATGCCAACAACGTGCGAGATTCTGTGGCAAAGTCTTGGTGCACACGATCCACTCGGAGCACTTGCCTCACAAAAGATTTCTTCAGTTGCGCAATGGGGCCAATTACCTGCTGGTGCTCGTGTTACAAAAACTCCGGTGCTATTTCCACGTCTTGAATCTGCCGAGTAATACTTGTGGCAGATCGACATAATCGCGGACTCGATCGCACTCTTGCACCGCAACCCGAACCATTACTAGTTTCAACTGTAGATTCACACGCACACTTAGAAATTGTTACTAACGCCGCACCAGATTCAGAAGAAGTACGTAAAGTTCTAGATGACGCACGTGCTGCAGGCGTCGATCGTGTTGTTCAAGTGGGATATTCAGCCGAACAATCACAGTGGTGTGTAGATGCAGCCGATTATTGGAAAGGCAGAGTTCTTGCAACCGTTGCGCTACATCCCAACGAGGCACCTGTTGTAGAAGATCTAGAACACGACTGGTCAATCATTGCAAAGCTCGCAGAGCACCCTCGCGTAAGGGCAATTGGTGAAACGGGATTAGATTATTTTAGAACACCACCTGAGTTACGTAAGAGACAACAAGAATCTTTCAAGTGGCATATCGAATTAGCAAAAAAACATAAGAAAGCCCTTGTCATTCACGATCGCGACTCACATGAAGATGTGCTCGCTGTATTACTTGAAGTGGGAGCACCTGAAAAAACAATATTTCATTGCTTTTCAGGAGATTTAGAGATGGCGAAAATTTGCGTTGAACGAGGTTACATACTCTCATTTGCTGGCACTGTAACTTTTAAGAATGCACCGCAATTGAGAGAGGCTGTAAAAATTGTCCCTGCAGATCAATTATTAGTTGAAACAGATGCTCCATTCTTAGCTCCAGCACCACATCGCGGTGCTCTCAATACCCCTGCACAGATAGCAAATATTGTCAGAGCAATGGCCGATGAGAGAAATGTCAGCGATGCCGAACTAGCCACAACTCTTAGTAATAATGCTGAACGTATTTTTGGTTCATTTGTATGACCTTGCTTGGTGCAGCGCAGATACGTGAGTTAGCAGAAGAGCTAGGAATTAAGCCTGCTAAATCGTTGGGGCAAAATTTTGTTATTGATGCCAATGTCTGCAGAAAAATTGTTCGCACCGCTGGCGTCACAAGTTCTGATGTTGCTTTAGAAATTGGACCTGGATTAGGTTCGCTCACCCTTGCATTACTTGAAGAAGCTCGATCAGTCATTGCAGTTGAAATTGATGAACGTCTAGCCATGAGATTGCCTCAAACTATAGAAACACATAATCAAAGTCCAGGCACATTTAGAGTTATTCATCAAGATGCGTTACACCTTAAATCTTTGCCCGAATCACCAACTGTGCTTGTAGCAAATTTGCCTTACAACGTTTCAGTTCCTGTCTTGCTACATATGTTAGAAATTTTTCCAACACTTAAATCTGGTGTAGTCATGGTGCAAGCAGAAGTCGCAGATCGATTATCAGCAAAGCCTGGTTCTAAAGAGTATGGAATCCCATCTGTTAAAGCCGCGTGGTGGGCCGATCTCAGTGGAGCAGGATCAATTTCGCGTTCAATTTTTTGGCCAGTGCCAGGAGTAGATTCAAAGTTGGTTTCATTTACTCGCCACCAACCATTGGGTGATGAAGAGTTACGAAAGAAAGTATTTATATTAATCGATGCTGCCTTTGCGCAACGCAGGAAAATGTTGCGCTCAGCACTGTCGAATCTTTACGGTTCCTCAGGGGCAGCAGAAGAAGTACTCAATAAAGCAGGTATCGATCCGACACTTCGAGGCGAATCTCTCTTAGTTAATGATTTTTGCACAATCGCACGATTAGGGTTTTAACGTGCCAATTCGATCTGTCACCGTAAGAGTCCCTGCAAAAGTTAATTTGCAACTCTCGGTTGGGCCACGCGAATCTGATGGGTATCACCAACTCGTAACTGTGTTTCAAGCAATCTCAATTTTTGACGATGTAATAGTAAAAATTGCTGAGCCAGGATCAGGGATTAACCTGACTGTTACAGGAGATCAGACTCATGGCGTACCAACAGATGCCACTAATCTGGTCGTGCAGGCTGCCGAACTCATTGCGCAAAAATTCGAAATAGATATTGATGCCCGTATAGAAGTTAAGAAATCTATTCCAGTTGCAGGTGGCATGGCTGGCGGTAGCGCTGATGCAGCTGCAGCAATTGTCGCTATTGATGAGTTATATAACTTAGAAATGACACGTGATGAGATGCATGAGATTGCATCGCAATTAGGTAGCGACGTTCCATTTCTTCTCAGGGGTGGAACTGCAATTGGACAAGGCAGGGGAGACCAACTTACTGCGGCACTATCGCGCGGTACGTATCACTGGGTTTTAGCACTTTCTAGCGTCGGGCTTTCAACGCCCGCAATTTACAGCGAATGTGATCGATTACGCCAAGGATTAGATATCAGTGAGCCACAAATTAGCGATGCACTGATGCAAGCGCTCTTGGCTGCTGATCCAAAAGGAGTTGGAAATTTATTGATAAATGATTTACAACCTGCAGCGTGTTCACTTCGACCTGCGCTTCGTTTAATTCTAGATGTTGGTCAAGAGTATGGAGCACTCGGTGCAGTTGTTTCTGGATCAGGACCAACTGTTGCATTTTTAGTTTCAGATGAAGAACATGGTTTAGATTTAGCAGTTGCCTTAAGTGCATCAGGTGTTGTCGGAAGTGTTACAAGAGCATTTGGTCCAGTACATGGAGCCAAAGTTATTGAGTCACATTAAATTTCATCTTCAAATTGAGCAGCAATAGCGCTGAGCAAACGTGCAAGTTCTTTCTTTTCATCATTTGTTAAGCGCGCTAAAAAGTTTCTCTCGCGACCCAAGAGTTCTTCCATCGCGGCATCTACTGCACGCACGCCTGCTTTTGTCAGAGTTACTAATGAACCACGACCATCTGAGGGGTCTTGCTTGCGAGTAATAAGCCCTAACTCTTCAAGTCGGTCTAATCGATTTGTCATCGTTCCGCTAGTCACCAGTGTTTCTTGCATGAGTTGACTTGGTGAAAGTTGATATGGCGCACCTGCGCGACGCAGCGAAGCTAATACATCAAATCCCCAGGTATCTAAATCTGCGAATGCATTACGTCTTTCAATATCTAAGTGACGAGAAATTCGAGTGATGCGGCTAAGGACTCCAAGAGGTGATAAATCCAGATCTGGGCGCTGTGCCTTCCAAGCGGCGATGAGGCGATCTACTTCATCACGCATTTTCGCCCCACTTTCTAAAAGTATTTATTATAATTTCTCGCGTGAGGCAACTTTAGTGGTCGAAAGTACTGGTGCGGATAAGGGAGAATATGGGTTCCGCCATTGTGTAGTGGCTAGCACATGGGCCTTTGAAGCCCAGGGTCCAGGATCGATACCTGGTGGCGGAGCATGACGCCACCAAAGGGCACCAACTCATCACTTGAGTGCGCGATTATCCTTGCCGCCGGCGAAGGGACGCGAATGAAATCTTCGCTGCCAAAAGTTTTACATGAAGTTGCTGGTCGCACATTAGTTGGACATGTTTTACACGCTGTTCAAGGTTTGTCACCTCAAGAAATAAGAGTTGTCGTTGGTAGCAGCCGTGAAAAAGTTGAAGAACATATTGCGGCAATTTCACCAAAAGCGCTCACGGTATTTCAAGAAAAGCGCGGCGGAACAGGACATGCAACACAACTTGCACTTGCCGGAATATCACCCAAAGGATCTGTACTTGTACTAGCTGGCGATACTCCACTCTTAACCACACAATCTCTTGCACAGCTCATTTCATTTCACCATAACGGTGGGTTCAGCGCATCAGTAATGACGGCAGAGCATCCAGATCCAACGGGGTATGGTCGAATTATTCGAGCCGATGATGGCTCACTTCTTCGCATTGTGGAAGAAAAAGATGCAACGGATGCGGACAAAATAATCTTTGAAGTAAATTCTGGGGTTTATATATTCGATGGAGCGCTACTCACTTCTGCAATTACAAAGCTCACATCTAATAACTCCCAAGGCGAACTCTATTTAACCGATGTTCTAGAAATTATGCGCCAAGCAGGCGGAGAAGTTGCAGCAGCCCTTATTGATGATTATGTCGAAACTCTTGGTGTCAACGATCGCGAACAACTTGCTGAAAGTGGAGCATATTTACGGGATCGAATAAATAGCGATTTAATGCGCTCTGGAGTAACGATTACTGATCCAACGACAACATGGATTGATGCAACTGCAAAGATTGAAAGTGATGTAACAATTTATCCAGGTACAGCGATCCTTGGAAACACAACCATTAAATCTGGCGCCATAATCGGACCACGTACAACGCTGGAATCCTGCACAGTTCTTGAAGGCGCTCGCGTTATCGAATCTAATTGCCAGGAAGCCATTATTGGAAAAGATGCGCAGGTAGGCCCTTATTCATATTTACGTAAAGGGACAAAACTTGGCAGTGGTTCAAAGGCTGGCGCTTTTGTTGAAATTAAGAATTCAACTGTTGGTGATGGTTCTAAAGTTCCACATCTTTCATATGTAGGGGATGCAAAAATTGGTGAAGGCACCAATATCGGAGCCGCAACAGTATTTGTTAATTACGATGGTGTGGAAAAGCACGAAACCATCGTCGGTGACCATGTTCGAATCGGAAGTGATTCGATGTTAATCGCACCAGTAACAATTGGTGACGGGGCATACACCGCTGCTGGTTCTGTAATTTCTGAAGATGTCCCACCAGGAGCAATCGGAGTTGGTAGATCGCGCCAGCGAAATGTCTTAGGCTGGGTCTTGCGCAAACGATCTGGCACAAAATCTGCCGAGGCTGCTGCGCGTCACGCTAGCAGTGAAAACGGACATAAGAGAGGCTAAGCCCTATGAGCGAACTCCGGCTAGCATCTGAAAAACGGTTAAGACTTTTTTCAGGCCGCGGATTTCCGGAGTTAGCAGAAGAAGTTGCACAAGAACTCGGTGTTCCGATTACACCAACTTCTGCCTATGACTTTGCAAATGGAGAAATATTTGTTCGCTTCGAAGAGAGTGTTCGTGGTTGTGATGCATTCGTATTGCAGTCTCACTCTGCTCCAGTAAACAAGCAAATAATGGAACAACTCATAATGGTTGATGCACTCAAGCGCGCATCTGCTAAACGAATAACAGTTGTCGCACCTTTTTATGGTTACGCACGTCAGGATAAGAAGCACCGCGGACGCGAACCAATTTCCGCGCGATTAATGGCAGATTTATTTAAAGCTGCTGGTGCGGATCGTTTGATGGTTGTAGATCTTCACACATCACAAATTCAAGGTTTCTTTGATGGACCAGTGGATCACTTATTCGCTCTTCCAATGCTTGCAGATTACGTTGGATCTAAAGTTGATCGCTCACGACTCACAATTGTTTCTCCAGACTCTGGACGAGTTCGCGTGGCCGAACGCTGGTCAGATTTACTCGGCGGATGTCCAATCGCTTTTATTCATAAAACACGCGATCCGCGCATTCCAAATGAATCAATCGTCGGACGTGTCGTCGGAGATGTCGAAGGACAAACTTGCGTTGTCATTGATGACATGATCGATACTGCGGGCACAATTACCAAAGCAGTGGACGCACTCTTTGAAGCAGGTGCAAAAGAAGTAATCATTGCAGCAACTCACGCAGTGCTTTCAGGACCTGCAATTGAAAGACTGAGGAATTCTCGCGCAAGTGAAGTTGTTGTCACGAATACTCTTCCAATTTCTGAGGAGCAAAAATTTGATAACCTCACAGTTCTCTCGATTGCACCGCTTCTTGGACGCGCAATCCGAGAGGTCTTCGAAGATGGATCTGTCACCAGCCTCTTTGATGGCCATTCATAAGCGCGATTTGCCAGAGCAGATAACACTTCGCTAATCTTTGCCTCGTTCCGGCGAGGGTTTTTAACTTCCGTTATCGACGGTGCAGGTAAATGCTCCTGCTGGGACTTTTGTGAAGTAACCGAAAGTTTTAACCTAAGAGGAGAAAAGTAAATGGCTGAGATCACCATCAACGGAATTCGTCGTACTGAATTCGGTAAAGGCGCATCACGTCGCGCACGTCGCGATGGTCAAGTGCCAGCTGTGATCTATGGTCACGGAGAAAAGCCATCTCACATCACTCTTCCAGCACGCGAATTAGGCGTTGCTCTTAAAACTTCAAACGTACTTCTAGACATTGTTGTAGATGGCAAAACTGAACTCACACTTCCTAAAGCAGTTGTTCGTCATCCAATTAAATTAACTCTTGATCACATTGACCTTGTCATTGTTCGCCGTGGTGAAAAAGTCGTTGTATCTGTTCCTGTTCACGCATCCGGCGAATACGATCGTGATGGAATTCTTGAGCATGTCAACAACACAATTGAAGTTGAGACAGAAGCAACTTCTATTCCTTCTCACCTTGACCTTGATATCGCAGGCTTGGTTGCGGGTACATCTAAGTACGCAGCAGATGTAGTACTTCCAGCAGGTGTTGTACTAATTTCTGATCCAAAGATGATCGTGGTTCACCTTTCAGAGCGTTCAACAGCAGTTGAAGAAGTTGTTGTACCTGCAGCAGATGCTGCTGCTCCAGCTGAAGGCGCACCTGCAGTAGATGCTTCTGCCGAAAAGAAGGATGCTTAACCACTAACCTTTAGAGATGGTTCGGCCTTTAGACATGGTTTGGTTAGTAATTGGACTCGGTAATCCGGGTCCAGAGTATGCAGCAACTCGCCATAATGTTGGCCAGATGGTTGTTGACGAATTAGCTAAACGTTACAAAGTTAAATGGTCTTCACATAAGTCACGCAATGAAGTTGCCGCTTTTAAAATTGGCTTAGGCGAGGATGCGCAATCAGTAATCATTGCAAAATCAAAGAGTTATATGAATGAAACTGGTGGACCTGCAAATGCGCTCGCATCTTTTTATAAAGTGCAACCTGATCACATCATCGCTTTACATGATGAATTAGATATTGCATATTCAACAATTCGTTCAAAACTTGCTGGTGGCGATAATGGTCACAACGGTTTGAAGTCGATGACTTCTGCCTTTGGCAGCGCCGATTACTTCAGAGTCCGCTTAGGCATTGGCCGTCCAATGGGTTCCCAAGATCCTGCAGACTTTGTCTTAAAGGCTTTTTCTCTTGCTGAGAAAAAAACTCTCCCAGAATTTATTGATCGTGGGTGTGATGTGGTTGAGTCTCTTATTACCAATGGCTTGGATGAAACACAATCACGCTTTAATAGCTAAGAATCAACCTGTATTTCGCAGGCCTGCTGCAACACCATTAATTGTTAACAAAAGTGCACGTTGCAACAGTGGGTCGACTTCACCATCATGATCGCGCACTCGCTCAAGCAAATTGACTTGAAGCAAGTGCAAAGGCGCAAGATAGGCATCGCGTACCTGAAGAGTACGAGCCAAAATTGGCTGATCGCCCAAGAGAGAATCTTTCTTGGTCACTTTAAGAATTTCTTTGCATGTTAATTTAAACTCTTCTGCAATTACATCTAAGAAGTGATGCAACTCTTTAGGAACAAGCGCTTGGACATAACGCTTTGCCATTTCTAAATCTGTCTTTGCCAGAGTCATCTCAACATTGCTGATGAATGTATGGAAGAAGTGCCAGTTCACCAGCATCTCTTGAATAACATCTGATTTGCCCGCTTCGCGTGCCGCTTTTAATCCGCTTCCGACGCCAAACCAACCAGGAACAATTTGGCGGGATTGAGTCCAACCAAATACCCACGGAATCGCACGCAAACTATCTAACCCGCCAGCAGCATCAGGACGTCTTGAGGGTCTAGAACCCAACATCATTTCACCGAGTTGTTCTACGGGAGTTGATGCATAGAAATACGCAGGCAAATCCGGATGATCAATTAATGAGCGATAACGAGTGAAAGAACTTTCACTAATAAGTTCCATGCACGAATTCCACTTATCTAAATTCTCTTGGCTTTGTCGCGGTGCACGATTGAGAACTGTGGCTTCTAAGGATGCAGCAAGCATTAACTCAATGTTTTCGCGAGCAAGAGATGGAAGTGCGTACTTATCGCTAATGACTTCGCCTTGTTCAGTCATTTTTATTTGTCCATCGATTGATCCCCATGGCAGAGCAACGAGTGCGTCATACGTTGGGCCACCACCGCGACCAACAGAACCACCGCGACCATGAAATAGTCGTAACTTAACTCCGTGCTTCATAGCAACATCGCGCAATTTACGTTGCGCTCTATGAATTTCCCATTGGCTAGTTGCAATACCCGCATCTTTATTTGAATCCGAATAACCCAACATAATTTCTTGTAAATTTCCACGGATCTCGACGATCTTTCTATAGCCAGGATCGCAGAGCAATGTCTCGAGGATTTCACCAGCTGCACGTAATTCGGCAACAGTTTCAAGCAGTGGAGCAAAACCAATAACGGCTCTTTCGGTGGAGAGATTTACAAGTCCTGCTTGTTTAGCCAATACGGCTGCAGCTAATAAATCATCAGAACCCTTTGTCATCGAAACTATATAAGTCTCAATTGATTCGGGTCCAAAGCGCTGGACGATATCGAAGACGGCCTTAAATGTATCTAGAGTTTTTTGAGCACGTTCATCGCACTTACTAAAATCTAAATTCTTTGGGGACGCCAACTCAGTTGCCAGGACATCGAAACGTTCTTGGTGATTCTTACTCTTATATGAATCACCCAATGCAAAAGCGAGTGTGTGGTGATGGGCATCAGAGTGCTCACGGACATCAAGAGTTGCATGCGTAAGACCAAATGCTGAAACCGTACGCATTGTTCGTTCGAGTAAACCAGTTGCCATTAATTCACCACGATTTTCCAGTAATGAATCGCGCATTAATGCAAGGTCAGCCAATAGTTCTGAAGTGCTGTTGTAATCACGGTGTGCGACATGGGCGCTACCTGAAGCGTGACGATTTCGTGTAAATGCAAGGCGATGCACAATTGCAGTTGCTTTGAGACGATATGGCTCTTGAACATTTAAACGTTTAAAACGCACTTCAAACTCTGGAATATGTTTGAGATCTTCTTCTACTGAATCCAAGAGCGCTTTGTTCACACCAGTGATGCGGGTTGAAACAGAGAGCATCTGACGCAATTCATCCATCGTTGCGATAGTCACACGAATCGCATGACCAACCTGTAACAACATTGCAGATTCTGTAATCGAGGCAGTGATATTTGGGTTTCCATCACGGTCTCCACCGATCCAACTTCCGAAAGAAATCGGACGAGCATTTAATGGAAGATCTACTCCGATCCGCTTAATTTCATTCTTAAAATCACTGAGTACCTCAGGAATAGTTAATTTAAATAAATCATCGAGGTAATACAGAGCATTCATTGCTTCATCTAGTGGTTCTGGGCGCCCCACACGTAATTCATCTGTCTGCCATAACACGTCGATAGTTTCGGCTAATTGATATAGCTGAGCAGGAGTACTTGGTTCATCGAGAAGCCTTGCAACCCGCCCTAATTTGTTTAGTACAGAACGTCTGGCCGCTTCAGTTGGATGAGCAGTAAAAACTGGGCGCACCATTAATTCATTGACCCAACGCCTTACATCTTCGGTTGAAAATTCATGTCCGGCCAATTTGGCACTCTGCGCCGCAGCAATTTTGTCTACAGCCTTTGCCATCCACGATCCACCTTGCGCTCTGGCATCGGCCAGAACTCTTGCACGGTGCACTTGCTCTGCAACGTTAGCTAAATTAAAATATGTACTAAATGCACGAACGAGTTGCACTGATTGTTCTATAGATAAAGTTGATAAGAGTTCGTCTCCACCGCCATCTTTAACTGCTTTGCGAACGGCTTCTACTAATTCAAGTAACTCTTGTCCTTCTTGGCGAACAAGTGATTCACCTAGTAAGTCACCAAGTTTTCGAACATCAGCGCGCAAACCAGCGCCATCATTACCGATAGCGGCTGCGTAATCTTGCATATTCACTGGCTAATCATGACAGGTTCACCTGCCTTAGACTTGCCCGATTAAGCCCCCTCCGGTTCTTTCGGAGTTGGGGCCTAAGGCGTTTTCTCAATAGTTGATATGGCATAAGAAAGGGGGCGCAGATGAAACTCATCCGCGATGCACTTGCAGCAGATGCACACATCCGC
>JBEENC010000022.1:0-11815 GCA_041192285.1 Actinomycetota bacterium | reverse complement strand
CTAATTCAGCCGTGAGATCAACATTTGCTAAGCCACGAATTCCATCAGTGCCGAATAGGGCCACGGAGATTGCCTCCAAATACGATAGAAATTAGCGCTTGCTGTATTGAGAACGCTTACGTGCTTTCTTAAGACCGTACTTCTTACGTTCGATCACACGTGCATCGCGTGAAAGGAATCCAGCCTTCTTAAGTGCTGGACGGTGTGCTTCTGCATCAATTTCATTGAGTGAACGTGCAACGCCTAGACGTAGTGCGCCAGCTTGACCTGAAACTCCACCACCATTGATACGAGCGAAAACATCGTATGCACCTTCAGCACCTACTGTGCGAAATGGTTCTGAAACTGATTGTTGGTGAACTTTATTTGGGAAGTAATTCTCAAGTGTCTTTCCATTAACAACCCAGCGGCCTGTTCCTGGAACTAGGCGAACGCGTGCAACAGCTTCCTTACGGCGACCGACTCCGCCGCCAGGACCTGTCAGTGCAGGACGGTTTGTTGCTGGAGCTGGTGTTGCTGATGTGTACGAAGTTGGAATCTCGTTCTCATCAACTTCGTCAACGAATGTATTTTCAGACATGAATTATTTTTCCCTTTTTTCTTCAGCGATTACTTGACGATTTGTGAGACTTGGGTGAATACGTATGGCTTTGGAGCTTGTGCTGCATGTGGGTGCTCAGCACCTGCATAAACCTTGAGCTTTGCTGACATTGCACGCCCAAGACGATTCTTTGGCAACATTCCCTTGATCGCTTTTTCAACAGCGCGAGTTGGATGCTTTTCTATCAATTCGCCGTAAACAGTTGAAGTTAAACCACCTGGGAAACCAGAGTGCATATGTGAATACTTTTGCTTAACTTTTTGACCAGTGAGCACAATTTTTTCCGCATTGATAACAACTACGAAATCGCCCATGTCCATGTGTGGTGCAAATGTTGCTTTGTGCTTTCCACGAAGAAGAACCGCAGCATGACTTGCAAGACGTCCCAAAACGACATCTTGTGCGTCGATGATGTGCCAATTACGCACTGCATCGCCAGCCTTTGGACTATATGTACGCATGCTTTTCGCTTCTCTCTTTTGTATCGCTTCTAATCCTGCGTGCTACGCCCTAGAACAGGCGCAAGAGGTAAAGGGTACCTGCGCGCTCGCGTAGGGTCAAAATGGCTATTTAGCCTCATATTCAATGCTCAAAAACAGGCTCTGGGCTCTCATAAACCGCACCATTGGCTCCAAAGACCAAGAAGCGTGTGAATCCTCGGGTGAACCATCGATCATGCGTTACTGAAATTACAGTTCCTTCATACTCTTCTAACGCTTTCTCCAAGCTTTCCGCGCTCGCTAAATCTAAGTTATCTGTTGGTTCATCGAGTAACAAAAGTGTTGAACCAGATAGTTCTAGCAATAAAACTTGAAAGCGCGCTTGTTGCCCACCTGAAAGTGATGAGAATTTTTGCTCTGCTTGATTATGAATTTCATACTTTCGTAGAACACTTTTTGCAGGTCCTAATTGCAATGAATATGTCTGCCACAAAATTTCAAGCAGAGTCTTGCTTTCGAACTCTGGGTGGGCATGCGTTTGTGCAAAATAACCAATTTCCACGCGAGCACCAACTTTGAAATTTCCGGTGTATTTAACGTTGCTATCACCAAAAATCAATCGCAAGAAATGTGATTTACCAGTGCCATTTTTACCGAGCACTGCAATGCGATCACCAAAGAATACTTCGAAATTGAATGGTTCGGTAAGGTTTTTGATCACAAGATTTTCAAAGGTAAGTGCTCGCAAGCCAGTGCGTCCACCTCGTAAACCAACTCTTACATCTTGTTCGATAGGTGGCGCCTCCGGTGGTCCAACCTCTTCAAACTTGCGCAACCTAGTCTGCATTGCTCGATACTTCGATGCCATATCTGGGCTATTTGCAGCCTGCACTTGAAGTGTGCGAACTAGATCTTTGAGACGTTGATGTTCTTCTTCCCAGCGCAACAACATTTCAGCAAAACGGGCATTACGAGCTTTACGTGCTTCGTGCCAGGTTGAAAATTTTCCGCCGTGGACCCACGTTGTGTTTCCACTTATACCTTGTTCGAGAGTAACGATACGAGTGGCTGTGCGTTCTAGGAGTTCTCGATCATGGCTCACAAACAAAACTGTCTTCTTTGTTGAAGTAATAACTTCTTCAAGCCATCGTTTAGAAGAAACATCTAAGTAGTTATCAGGTTCATCCAGTAGCAGCACTTCATCTGGTCCTTCAAGGAGTGCTCGCAGAACTAATTTTTTCTGTTCTCCACCCGAGAGAGTATTTACTTGTCGCTCAGCCACCGAATCAAATGATTTACCAAGTGCTTCTGTGCAACATAAATCCCAAATCACTTCACTGTCATATCCCCCAGCATCGCCCCAATCAATGATTGCTTGGGCATAATTCATCTGATCTTTTTCAGTGTTGCGTGAATTTATTAACTCTTCAGTCTTTTTAACCAGAGCTGCTACTTCTCTAATTCGGGGTGGCGCAACTGAAATCAAAAGATCGCGAACTGTTGATTCATCTCGGACAGATCCAATGAACTGTCGCATAACTCCAAGGCCGCCAGTAATTGCAACGCTTCCTTCATCTGGTTGCAGATCACCTGAAATCATTTTAAGTAAAGTTGTTTTGCCTGAACCATTTGCACCGATTAATGCGACTTTTGCGCCATCTCCAACTCGAAAAGAAACATCATTGAGAAGTACTCGCCCATCAGATAAAGCGAATTCAACTCCGCTGACATCAATATGTCCCATTAATTATTCTCTTCATTACGACGAGCGATGGATTCTTTGGCTCGTTCTAAGAGATCCTCATCATGTGGGTAATCCACTTGATACAAAGTGAGGCCTCGAGCAGGAAAGACTAATGAGTCAGAGACACGTTCCTTATTATTGAGAACTCCTTGAATCCATGCCTGATCAAATCGTCCCTCTGCTACGCAGACAACTGCGCCAACTAGATTTCGCACCATTGAATAGCAGAACGCATCGGCCACAATATCTGCGACAAGAAAGCCATCAGCGTTACGGGTCCACTCGTATTTTTCTAAGGTACGAACCGTGGTTGCGCCTTCTCGAAACTTACAAAAAGCAACAAAGTCATGCTTACCCAGCAAGAGCTGACTAGTTTTATTCATGACATCAACATCTAGTGGTCGATACCACGTAGCGACATCAAGTCGAGCAAGTGGATCTAGTACCCGATTATCATCAAGAATTTTGTATCTGTACTTACGACGAAGCGCTGAAAAACGTGCATGAAATGCTTCTGGCGCAAGGCTAATTTTGTGGACACGGATATCTTGATCTAGGAGCCGATTGAGTTTATAAACCAAATCATCGAGTGAAAGATTCTCCGGAAGATCAACGTGAATGACCTGTCCAGTGGCGTGTACACCTGCATCAGTTCGGCCCGCAACAATAGTTTCCGGGCTAATTCTTGAAATTTTTGCAAGGGATTCTTCAAGGCACTCTTGAATCGTGCGCTGATCTGGTTGTTTTGCCCATCCCGCAAAATTAGATCCGTCGTAGGCAAGATCTATCCGTAAACGACGAAACCCACTCTCGGGATAGAGAGTGGGTTCGGTCATAAGAGTAAAGAAAGCTAGTGCTTAGTTATCTTTCTCAGTTAATACTTCGATAACCGCCATAGGTGCGTTGTCGCCCTTACGTGGTCCGATCTTTGTAATACGTGTATAGCCACCATTGCGAGCAACGAAACGTGGACCAATTTCTGTAAATAACGTATGTACAACGCCCTTATTTGCAATTGTTGCCATTACTTGGCGACGAGCTGCAAGGTCACCCTTTTTTGCAAAGGTAATTAACTTTTCAGCAAGTGGACGAAGACGCTTCGCCTTTGCTTCAGTAGTTGTGATCTTTCCGTGCTCGAACAATTGCTCTGCAAGTGTTCCTAGGATGAGGCGCTCGTGTGATGGGCCACTGCCCAAACGGGGACCTTTAGTTGGTTTTGGCATGAGTTATTTCTCCTAGGCCTGATCTGCATCGACGAAATCATCGTCAACTGCTGCGTTGTAGTTTTGGTGTTTCGTTGGATCAAATCCTGCTGGGCTGTCCTTCATAGACATTCCCATTGAAACAAGCTTTGCCTTGACCTCATCGATTGACTTTGAACCAAAGTTACGGATATCTAAAAGGTCAGCTTCTGAACGGTTAACAAGTTCACCGACAGTGTGAATACCTTCACGCTTTAAGCAATTGTATGAACGAACTGTGAGATCGAGATCTTCAATAGGAAGAGCAAGATCTGCAGCAAGTGCTGCATCCATTACGGATGGTCCCATTTCGATTCCTTCTGCGTCAACATTTAGTTCACGAGCAAGACCGAAGAGTTCTACAAGTGTCTTACCAGCTGATGCAACAGCATCGCGTGGCTTCATTGATGGCTTTGTTTCAACATCAACAACAAGACGATCGAAGTCTGTGCGCTGTTCAACGCGAGTTGCTTCAACTTTGTATGTGACCTTAAGAACTGGAGAATAAATTGAGTCCACAGGAATGCGACCGATTTCAGCTCCTGCTTGCTTATTCTGAACAGCAGTTACATAACCACGACCGCGCTCTACAGTGAGTTCGATTTCGAGGTTTGCTTTTGTATTCAGTGTTGCAAGGTGAAGTTCTGGATTGTGCACTGCAACGCCAGTTGGCACTGCAATATCTGCTCCAGTAACGGTTCCAGCACCCGATTTGCGAATATATAGAACGCTTGGCTCATCGTTATCTGATGAAAGAACTAAGTTCTTGATATTCAAAACAATGTCGGTGAGATCTTCTTTAATACCTTCAAGAGTGGTGAACTCATGGAGTGCTCCAGCGACTCGAATGCTTGTCACTGCTGCACCTGGAATAGATGAAAGCAATGTACGGCGCATGCTGTTGCCGAGTGTGTAACCGAAACCTGGTTCAAGCGGTTCAATAATGAATCGTGAACGATTTTCGGAGACTACTTCTTCACTGAGGGTGGGACGTTGTGCAATTAGCACTGTTGCTCCTCTTTCTTCTCTCGGAGAACCTCTATTTGATCTCCTGTTTGGTACTGCACTCGTGCGGGTGTTTAACAACCAGGGGGGTCGTTAAACTTTCAAAAATTACTTGGAATAAAGTTCAACAATCAACTGCTCTTGAATTTGGGTGTCGATAACTGCGCGAGCAGGAACTGAGTGAATGATGATGCGCATTTGCGAACCAACAACCTCCATCCATGCAGGAACAGATTTCTCACCAAGTTCAGCACTTGCCACGATAAATGGTGTGAGATCGAGTGACTTTGGAAGAACATCAATGATGTCCATCGCAGATACGCGATATGAAGGAATGTTTACCTTCTTGCCATTAACAACGAAGTGTCCGTGACGAACTAGTTGGCGTGCCATGTCGCGGCTCTTTGCAAAGCCAGCGCGGAAGACGACGTTATCTAGACGAGTTTCAAGGAGTACAAGAAGGTTTTCACCAGTCTTGCCTTGCTTGCGGTTTGCTTCTTCGTAATATCCGCGGAATTGCTTTTCAAGAACACCGTAAATACGTGCGCACTTTTGCTTTTCGCGCATCTGTAATAGGTACTCAGATTCCTTGGCACGACCACGACCATGTTGTCCTGGTGGATAAGGGCGTGATTCGATCGGACACTTTGGTCCATCGCACTTTGATCCCTTAAGGAATAGTTTTACTTTTTCGCGACGGCAACGCTTGCAGTCTGCTCCGGTATAACGAGCCATTTTCTATTCCTCCTTAAACTCTACGTGGTTTGGTTGGGCGACAGCCATTGTGTGGAGCTGGTGTTACATCAGAGATGGCACCAACTTCCAAACCAGCTGCTTGCAATGAACGGATTGCAGTTTCGCGTCCTGAACCAGGACCCTTAACGAAAACATCAACTTTCTTAAGTCCGTGCTCTTGTGCGCGACGAGCTGCTGATTCTGCTGCTAGCTGCGCGGCGAACGGAGTGGACTTACGTGAACCCTTGAAACCAACTTGGCCAGATGAAGCCCAAGAGATGACAGCGCCTGTTGTGTCAGTAATAGAGATGATTGTGTTATTGAAAGTGCTCTTAATGTAAGCATTTCCAACTGCAACATTCTTCTTTTCTTTCTTACGCGTTTTGACTTTGCCCTTTACTGGAGCAGCAGTCTTTGCTTTAGGAGCGGCCATTACTTAGTCACCTTCTTCTTACCTGCAATTGCTTTACGTGGACCCTTGCGAGTACGTGCATTTGTATGTGTGCGCTGACCACGAACAGGAAGTCCCTTACGGTGACGAATGCCTTGGTAGCTTTGAATTTCAACTTTGCGACGGATGTCACCGGAGATTTCACGGCGAAGATCGCCTTCAATCTTGAAGTTTGCCTCAATGTATTCGCGTAGCTTTGCAAGCTCAGGCTCTTGGAGATCCTTCACGCGAGTATCTGGACTAATGCCAGTTGCGGCTAGTGTTTTCTGAGAACGGGTTAAACCCATTCCGAAGATATAGGTAAGTGCGACCTCTACGCGCTTTTCACGCGGAAGATCGACACCAACAAGACGTGCCATGTTTATGCCATTTCTTTAATCCGGAAGGTCCTCCGTCATGCTGTTCTCTGGCCTACCGGTCCAGAGGTCTTTCTAATTAATTTTTAATTAATTAGAAAGTCGCACAACGCGTTGTGTTCGCTAGAGATTTATCCCTGACGTTGTTTGTGTCGCAAATTTTCGCAGATAACCATGACACGACCTTTGCGTCGAATGACTTTGCACTTATCGCAAATCTTCTTAACGCTTGGTTGTACCTTCATTATTACTGCTCCTAATTACTTGTGACGGAAAACAATTCGACCTCGGGTGAGGTCATATGGACTTAATTCAACGATGACACGATCACCGGGCAAAATACGAATGTAGTTCTTTCGCATTTTTCCGCTGATGTGCCCAAGAATTTTGTGCCCATTCGTAAGCTCCACGCGAAACATCGCGTTAGGTAACGCTTCAGCAACAGTGCCTTCGATTTCGATAGCACCATCTTTACTAGCCAAGCGCGTACCTATTTCTCTATTAATGCATGGAGTGCGAAGGTGCAGTCTAAAGGCAGTCCCCCTACTAAGGGAAATTAGGGGCAAATCGGGGTTATACCCCGAATCTGAGTAGAAATCTTGCTATTCACACGCAGATTTTTCGAGGTTTTTGGGGTTTTTCGTAGCCTTGAGCCTAGGAAAGCAGTGAGCTGATCTCAACGCCAAGGCTGGCTAACTTGGCCCGGCCCCCATCGAGGGCTGTGAGAACAAAGGGTTTTCCATCAGGTGCAATTGCATATGAATTTTCAAAGTGCGCACCTCTCGAATTATCTTGTGAAACAACTGTCCACTCATCTGCAAGGACACGAGTCTTTGCAGTGCCGCGAGTAATCATCGGTTCAATTGCGAGTACAAACCCAGGAGTTAATTCTGGTCCATTGCCAGCCTTACCAAAATTAAGAACGTGCGGTTCTTGATGCATCTCTGTACCAATTCCATGGCCACCGTATTCTTGCAAGATTCCGTAACGACCTTGTGAATTGATGTATTGCTCGATCGCATAACCAATATCGCTTAAACGTGCGCCAGATTTTCCAGCAGCAATACCCCGCCACATTGACTCTTGGCAAACATCAAGCATCTTTTGATCTTCTGGATCAGCGCTTCCAACAATTACTGAAAAGGCAGCATCTCCATGCCATCCATTAATTATTGCACCACAATCGATAGAAATAATATCGCCATCTTCAATGATTCGGTCACCAGGAATACCATGAACGATTTCTTCATTAAGAGAGATACAAATTGTTGCGGGATAGCCGTGATAGCCCTTGAAGTTAGATGTTGCGCCACCACGTTTAATGTTTGCAGCTGCTATCGCATCTAGGGCATCGGTGCGCATTCCGACTTTTATTGATTCACGGATTAAATCTAGAGTGTGAGCGACTAACAGGCCAGCTTGTCGCATGATTTTTAACTCATCAAGAGTTTTGATTTGAATTGTCATGCGCGAACTACTTATTTGTTGCCGAGAGCAGTGATTGCGCGCGTTGTAATTTCATCAACTGCGCCAGTGGCACTAATTGTGATTAGTGATTTTTGACTGCGGTAGTAATCAATAATCGGTGCAGTTTGCTCGTGATAAACATTGAGGCGGCGAACTATTACTTCCTCGGCATCATCGGCTCGAGATTCCACACTTCTGCGATTATTTAAACGCGCAATGATCTCTGAATCATCGATTTGTAATTCAAGAACAGCATCTAGTGGAGTCTTCTTTTCGATCAAAATACTTGAAAGTACTTGTGCTTGTGCCACATTGCGTGGGAAACCATCGAGAAGAAATCCGTTTGCGGCATCTGGGTGCGTAAGTCGGTCTTTCACCATTTCATTAGTTACAGAATCAGGAACTAATTCGCCAGCATCCATAAATTTTTGTGCTTTTACACCCAGTGGTGTGCCAGCCTTTAAATTGGCACGAAAAATATCGCCCGTTGAAATATGTGGAATTGAGTAGTGCTTGGAGAGGAATTGTGCTTGCGTACCTTTACCCGCACCTGGTGGTCCAACCAGGACTAAACGCATTAGCGCAAGAACCCCTCATATGAACGTTGCTGCAACTGGCTTTCAATCTGCTTTGCAGTGTCAAGACCAACACCAACCACGATCAAGATCGCAGTACCTCCGAATGGGAAGTTCTGTGTTGCCCCGAAGAGAATAAGAGCACCAATTGGAATTACTGCAACGAGTGCTAAGTAAATTGAACCTGGCGCAGTAATACGTGAAAGAACATACTGTAAATATTCAGATGTTGGACGGCCCGCGCGGATTCCAGGAACGAATCCACCGTACTTCTTCATATTATCTGCAACCTCATCTGGGTTAAATGTGATCGCAACATAGAAGTAAGTAAAGAAAATAATGAGTGCTGCGTAAGTTGCAATATAAATTGGGTGATCGCCAGTAACAAAGTTACGGCTAATCCATACTGCCCATCCTGCTTGGCTATTTGTGAAGTTAACGACCAGTGATGGAATATATAGAAGAGATGATGCAAAGATTACTGGAATAACTCCAGCTTGGTTTACCTTGATTGGAATATATGTACTTGTTCCACCGTAACTTTGACGTCCAACCATGCGCTTTGCATACTGCACTGGAATACGTCGCTGTGCTTGTTCCACGAAAACAACTGCTGCAATAATCAAAACTCCGACTGAAATGACGAAGATGAAAGCAAATAGACCCTTTTGTAGCTTGATGCTCCACAGGTTTCCGGGAAAACCTGCTGCAATAGATGTAAAGATAAGAATAGACATACCGTTACCGACACCACGATCAGTGATTAATTCTCCAAGCCACATGATTACTGATGTTCCTGCTGTCATAACAAAAATCATTGTGATGATGCGTTGCCATGATGTGTCAGGAATGATTGCTAGATCGCAACCAGAGATTAAACGACCAGGTGTGCGCGCAACTGCAATTAAGCCAGTTGATTGAAGAATGGCAAGTCCGATTGTTAAGTAACGTGTGTACTGAGTCAGTTTTGCTGTTCCAGATTGTCCTTCAGCCTTAAGAGTCTCAAAGCGAGGGATTACAACTGTTAAGAGTTGAATAATGATCGAGCTGGTGATGTAAGGCATGATGCCGAGTGCGAATACAGATAACTGTAGAAGCGCTCCACCACTGAAAAGGTTGATAAGACCAAAAAGTCCACCAGATTGAACTTGGGTTAAACACTGTTGAACGTTTGTGTATGAAACACCTGGTGTTGGAACAACAGAACCAAAACGAAATAGAGCCATGATTGAAAGAGTGAAGAAAATCTTCTTTCGTAGTTCAGGGGTCTTAAAGGCCATAGCGAATGCTGAAAGCATCAGATTTTCTCCCTCTTCCTAATCAATCTCTAGTTTTGTTTAGCGTTTGGTTAATTACAGAGTCTTAGTAGATCCGCCTGCTGCAGCAATTTTTTCAATTGCTGAACCAGAGAATCCATGTGCGATCACATTTACTTTGACTGAAATTTCGCCGTTACCTAGAACCTTTACAGGAAGGCTGTCGCGAACTGCACCCTTTGCAATGAGATCTGCAACTGATACATCTCCACCCTTTGGATAGAGAGCATTAATTGTCGAAACATTAACTGCTTGGTATTCAACGCGTGCTGGGTTCTTAAATCCGCGCAACTTAGGTAAACGCATTACCAAAGGTAGTTGTCCACCTTCGAAACCTGCACGAACCTGGTTACGGGCGCGAGTTCCCTTGCCACCACGACCAGCTGTCTTACCCTTTGATGCTTCACCGCGACCCTTGCGAGTCTTAGCTTTCTTAGCACCAGGGGCTGGACGAAGATGATGAAGTTTTAACGTCATCTTTATTCAACCTCCTCAACCTTGATCAAGTGGCGAACGGCGTAAACCATGCCACGAATTTCTGGACGATCTTCTTTGACAACAACATCGTTAATTCTCTTAAGTCCAAGAGAGCGAAGTGTTTCGCGAAGTTCTGGCTTATTGCCAACCTTTGAACGGATTTGAGTTACTTTCAAACGTGGCATCAGGCACCTACTGTCATCTGTGATGCACGAATAATTGCAGCTGGTGCAACATCTTCGAGCGGACGACCGCGACGAGCAGCGATTGCTGCTGGTGACTCAAGCATCTTTAGCGCAGCAACTGTGGCGTGAACCATGTTGATTGCGTTATTTGATCCGAGTGATTTTGTAAGAACGTCAGTGATTCCTGCACATTCAAGTACTGCACGCACTGGACCACCGGCAATAACTCCGGTACCTGGACTAGCTGGGCGAAGAAGTACAACGCCTGCTGCAGTTTCACCTTGAACTGGGTGAGGAACAGTTCCTTGAATACGAGGAACAACGAAGAAAGATTTCTTTGCTTCTTCTACTGCCTTAGCAATCGCTTGTGGAACTTCCTTAGATTTTCCATAACCGATTCCAACAGTTCCGTTTTGATCTCCTACAACAACTAGTGCTGTGAATGAGAAGCGACGACCACCCTTTACAACTTTAGATACGCGGTTGATGAAAACCACGCGCTCTGTGTATGGGCTCTTCTCTTGTTGACGATCATCACGACGTTCACGACGTTCGCGACCACCTTTACCTGGTGCATTACCACCAGTTGTTGGTGCTGAGGTTGGATCAATAGCCATTAGAACTCCAATCCATTCTCTCGTGCACTATCTGCAAGAGCTGCGATACGACCGTGATATTTATTGCCACCGCGATCAAAGACAACGGTAGAAACGCCTGCTTCTTTTCCACGCTTTGCAATCAACGCACCGACTTGGCGAGACTTTGCAGTCTTATCACCTTTGTCGCCTCGAAGATCTGCTTCCATGGTTGATGCATAAGCAAGGGTTTTTGCAGTTGAGTCATCAACAATCTGCACGAACAAATGACGAGCAGAGCGAGATACA
This sequence comes from Actinomycetota bacterium, assembly GCA_041192285.1. Classification (GTDB taxonomy): domain Bacteria; phylum Actinomycetota; class Actinomycetes; order Nanopelagicales; family Nanopelagicaceae; genus Planktophila. The sequence goes on along the minus strand of JBEENC010000022.1, from coordinate 338 downwards.
ACTAGACGAGGGCGAGCAGAAGTTCCGGAGACCTTCTTGCGCACACGGAAGTGACGACGGGCGCGAGCATTTGTTGCCGAACCTTTACGGACCTTTACACCGATAGCCATTACTTCTTACCTGTCTTTCCTTGCTTACGGCGAACAACTTCGCCTGTGAGTCGCAAGCCCTTGCCCTTATAAGGATCGGCCTTACGAAGCTTTTTGATTTTTGCGGCAGTTTCCCCGACGAGCTGCTTATCAATTCCTGAGATGAACAACTTTGTTGGTGATTCAACCTTGAATGTAATTCCTTCTGGTGCAGGAAAATTAATTACGTGGCTGTAACCGAGTTGGAAC
>JBEENC010000021.1:0-12000 GCA_041192285.1 Actinomycetota bacterium | reverse complement strand
ACACCTATTGATTGCTGATTCGGCTGATTGGATCTTTAGTCAGCGGATAGTCAGGGTGGGCGTAAAAATCCTTTAGCAAAGCCTGAACTAACCCAGTTTTTTCCTTAATAACTGCGTGGGATGCACCCGGCACGATTGCAAGACGCGCATTTGTAATCGTTTGATAAATCTTTTCTGATTCCTTTGCACTAATAACATCATCATCTCCTGCTAGAACTAAAACTGGGCACTTAATCTTGGCTAATTTCGCGGGAGCAATCTTTGGTTCGCTCTTCCAAACCTTGAATACTGTTGTGACTTTCTTAATCAATTCCGAGGCGGGATCTGGAGATAAGCGATCGTGTTCGGCTTGTGCTTCAGGTGAAACCTCTGGTTTTCCAATTTTTAAACGCACCTGCGCCGCACTTGTATTTCCACCGATTGAAACAACTGAGCGCACGAGTTCGGGACGGCTGATTGCAGCCATTAAAGCAATGATTGCGCCATCACTGACTCCGATGAGGTGGGCTGGTTCTTTGACCACATCTTCTAGAAAAGCGATAAGTTCTTTTGTTTGAAAAATAAAGTGGAAACTACCCTTTTGATTGGCGGTACGACCATGACCAGTTCGATCGTAGGCAAAGACTTTGAATGAGCGTTTTAACGGCGGCAGTAAGTACTTCTTAACTTTTTCGCTGTGGCTAAGACCGCCGTGCAAGATTACGAGTGCTTCACCGCGCTTAGACCATTGAAATGTAAATATCTCGTGACCGCGCACGTTCACATTTTTCTGCACTTAAATTGAATCCATAATGTGGCGGTTACCGCGATCAAAAGTTAGATAGTTCCAGGTCCAGTCAGCCATGGTTCCTATTTTGTTACGTCCACCTAAGAGATAGAAAAGATGCAGCCATAACCATGCATACCAAGCAAGAACTCCGGCCATCCTAAATTTTCCAACTTCAACAACAGCCTTATTTCTGCCGATGGTCGCCATAGAACCTTTATCTTTATATTTAAATGGGTTCAAAGATTTATTTTGTGCAAGGTTTATAATCTGTTTTGCAACGAAGCGACCTTGTTGCATTGCAACGGGTGCAACCATCGGGAGGAATTTTCCATCAGAAGTTTTGTATCCTGAAATATCACCAATTGCCCAGATGTGTGGATAGTTCTTTACTTGAAGAGTTTGCTCAACATCTACGCGTGTAGAAATTAATGGCAAGTTAAGTGTTGATGCAGTTGGCTCTCCACGCACTCCAGCAGCCCAAATAGTTACTTGTGCGGCAATCGCATTAGCGCCCTTAATACTAATTGACGCGTTTTTAACTTCTTCTACTGCGGTATTTAACATTACATGTACACCGAGTTTTTCAAGGTCTTTCTTTGTCCGTGCAGAAAGTGCGGGTGAAAAACTAGGGAGCAAACGAGGTCCTGCTTCAATCAGAACTATCTTCATATTGGCTGCAGCTTCGGCTTGATCATTTGTGAGTGGACCACGAACTAATTCAGCAAATGCTCCAGCCATCTCGACTCCAGTTGGTCCGCCGCCAACGACTGCGATTGTGAACTCAGTGTCATCCTGGAAGCGACATAAATCTTCGAACCTACGCATTACTTCTGCTCGAATCGCAAGGGCTTCGTGAACGCTCTTCATTCCGAGTGCAAATTCGGTGACACCTTTAACTCCAAAATCTGCTGTTGCCGACCCAAGTGCAATTATTAGATGGTCGAAGGCAAGAACTTCAGAGCTATCAATTTTTACAGTTTTGTTATTGTGATCGACGGTAATGGGTGAGCCCATACGAAATTGCGCACCAGATTTACGTAGTGCACCGCGAACAGGATGTGCAACGTGGTCGGCAGCAAGTCCTGCAGATGCCACTTGGTATAACAAAGGCAAAAATGTTTGAAAATTATGGCGGTCAACAACAGTGACATCGGCATGGTCACGGAGTTCTCGGGCCGCGGTTAATCCGCCAAAGCCTGCGCCGAGAATCACAACGCGTGGTTTGCTCATATGCCCTCTTCCGAGTGTTGGATTTCTTGGCTTAAGTCTAGGCTGATAACCATGAGTCAGCCGAACCAGAAACGTAAGTACCTTGTTACTGGCGCATCAGGATATGTAGGTGGGCGCCTTGTGCGCACGCTATTAACTGACGGGCATGACGTCCGCGTATTAGTTCGCGACCGAGTTAAAGTGCAAGACCGTACATGGGCCAATGACGTAGATATTATTGTTGGAAATGCAACAAGTGCTTCAGATTTGGATCGCGCACTCACTGGAATTCATACAGCATTTTACTTGCTCCACTCCATAAATGTTGGTGTGGATTTCACGGCAGTTGAATCTGAAATGGCTCGCACTTTTGCGCAAGCCGCAGAACGCGCAGGTGTTTCGCAAATTGTTTATCTCGGCGGAATTGCAAATGATAAGAACACGAGCAAGCACCTCTCATCACGTGTACAAACTGGCAAAGAGTTGGCTTCGACCTCTGTTCCTGTCCTCGAATTTCGCGCAGGAATCATCATCGGATCAGGATCAGCATCCTTTGAAATGTTGCGCCACTTAACGCACCGTTTGCCGATTATGACGACACCTAAGTGGGTTTCAAATAAAACTCAGCCGATTGTTGTGCGCGATGTTTTGTATTACTTGCGCAAAGCCGCAGTATTAGAAAAACCCGTTAATCAAGTATTTGATATTGGGGGACCAGAAGTCTTGTCTTATGCCGACATGATGCAAACATTCGCAAGATTATCTGGCTTGCGCAAACGTTGGATTATTCAAGTTCCAGTTTTGACACCAAATCTTTCTAGTTTGTGGATTGGTCTTGTCACACCTGTTCCAACCTCACTTGCGCGACCACTTGTTGGTTCACTCATTAGCGAAGTTGTTGCAGATAAAAATAAGAGTGTTGATGCACTTATTCCACCTCCGCCCGAAGGTTTATTAAATGTTGAAGAGTCAATTAAATTAGCGCTTACTCGCACAAATGATCACAAGGTTGAAACGCGCTGGTCGGACGCATCAACTCCAACTGCGCCATGGCAAAAAGCTCAGGGCGATCCTTCATGGGCTGGTGAAATGATTCTTAGCGATCATCGTGAAGCACTCACTAGTGCGCCAATTGAAACGGTGTGGAAATACATTGAAGGTATTGGTGGCGATAACGGTTGGTATGGCTCAGATTTTCTCTGGTGGGCTCGTGGTTTAATTGATCGCGGCTTTGGCGGAGTTGGTTTGCGCCGCGGACGTCGTGATTCAGTTTCATTACGAATCGGCGACAGTTTAGATTTTTGGCGAGTAGAAGAAATCGAACACGGTGTTCACATGAAGTTATATGCCGAAATGGTCTTACCCGGAAAAGCGTGGCTTGATTTTAGAGTGGAAAAAGTCAATGAAAAGACGAGAATTATTCAAGAAGCAACTTTTGTTCCTCGTGGTTTAGGTGGACAGTTGTATTGGTATGTAATTGCACCACTTCATACCTTTGTTTTTCCAACGATGATTAGAAACATCGTAAAGCGAGCAGAAGCTGATGCATGAGTTCACCCCAGAGGTTGAAAACCTTGCAGGTGAAATTTTGGCTTACAGTCTCGAACGATTAAAGAGTGATCCACCACTTGATGGACCGCGCTCGGAAGCAGATTTATTTCGCGAAGTTGGAAACACAATTACTGGGCGTGGACTTGGTGGAAGCCAAGCGCTTAAAGTTTTTACTGAAGTATTAGCAAAGGCGTGTATCTCAACGGATCATCCGCGTTACTTGGCTTTCATTCCATCTGCACCAAGTGAATTTGCAAACTTATTTGATCTAGTCGTTGGTGCAAGTGCTTTATATGGTGGTTCATGGCAAGAAGGAGCTGGCGCGGTATTTGCAGAAAACCAAGCGTTGCAGTGGCTTATTGATTTAGCAGGATTGCCAGAAACTGCCGGCGGAGTCTTTGTGCAAGGCGGCACTATCGGGAATCTATCGGCGCTCGTTGTTGCTCGCGCAGAAGCACGTAAGAAGTTTCCTGATGTCACTCGGTGGGTTATTGCATGCTCCGAAGAGTCACACTCATCCATTTCATCTGCGGCAAACGTCATGGATGTTGATGTACTTAAAATTGCGACTCGAAGTGATCGAAAATTGCACGGAGAAGATGTTGCTCGCGAAATAGATGTGCTACACGCAGCAGGAACATCTCGAGTCTTTGCAGTTGTTGGTACAGCCGGCACAACAAACCTAGGGATAGTCGATGACTTGAACGGAATTGCTGATGCTGCGCACCTTCGCAATATTTGGTTTCATATTGATGGTGCATATGGATTAGCGGCGCTGTGTGCACCGAGCGTACGAGCAAAATTTAATGGTGTTGAAAAAGCAGATTCATTTATTGTCGATCCACACAAGTGGCTATTTGCACCCTTTGATGCGTGCGCACTTATTTATCGCAATCCCGAATTAGCACGAGAGGTTCATACACAGCACGCATCTTATTTAGATTCACTTCATGACGGATCCTGGAATCCATCTGATTACGCAATTCATTTAACTAGACGTGTGCGCGGCTTACCATTTTGGTTTTCACTTGCAGCGCATGGAACAGATGCGTATTCAGACGCAATGGAAGCAACGATGATTGTTGCTGCGCAATCCGCAGAGTTAATTAAAAAGCACCCGAATCTTGAACTCTTATACGAACCTGAACTTTCGATCGTTGCATTCACTCGTCCTGGTTGGAACGTGGGTCAATATCAGCAGTGGAGTGACAAATTATTAGCTGATCAGATTGGTTTTATTCCGCCATCATCAGATAAGGGTCGGCCGATATTGCGTTTTGCAATCGTTAATCCGTGGACGAAAATAAGTGATATCGAAGCGATTTTGGCTACTCTGTAAATCCCACACTTTTTAATTAACTCCCCGTAAGATTTGCTCCATGTCCATGATGGAAAACGCCGATAATTCGCCCGCAGTATTAAGCGATTTAGAAGCGCGCATCCTTGAATTTGAAGGAACATGGTGGAAATTTGCGGGTGCAAAAGAGTCTGCAATTAAGGAACTATTTGATCTGAGCGCTCCTCGGTATTACCAGTTACTCAATGATTTAATTGATCGCGAGGACGCACTTGTAGCGGCCCCAATGTTGGTCAAACGCCTTCGCCGTCTACGCGAAGCACGCATGTCCACACGTACCTCTCGCTAAAAACCCACCCCGTTTTGCAGTCCGGGAATTACTCCCGTAGATTTGGCGTTAGCACTCTCGAGGCTAGAGTGATAACAAAAGCCTCATATTGTCCGTCACATTATTTGAGGAGTACACAAGCATGGCAAAGCAGATTGCTTTTAACGAAGAGGCTCGTCGTGGGCTAGAGCGCGGAATGAACGTGCTTGCAGATGCAGTGAAGGTAACCCTTGGACCTCGTGGACGTAACGTCGTTCTCGAGAAAAAATGGGGCGCACCAACAATCACTAACGATGGCGTTTCAATCGCAAAAGAGATCGAACTTGATGATCCATGGGAAAAAATTGGCGCAGAGCTAGTTAAGGAAGTTGCTAAGAAGACAGATGATGTCGCGGGCGATGGAACAACTACAGCAACTGTGCTCGCACAAGCACTTGTTCGCGAAGGTCTACGTAACGTGGCTGCAGGATCAAATCCAATGGCACTTAAGCGCGGTATTGAAAAGGCAGTAGCAGCAATTGTTACTGAACTTGGTGCAATGGCGAAAAACGTTGAGACAAAAGAGCAGATTGCAGCAACAGCATCTATCTCAGCCGCTGATGTCACTATCGGTGAAATGATCGCCGAAGCAATGGACAAGGTTGGCAAAGAAGGAGTTATTACTGTTGAAGAGTCAAATACTTTTGGACTCGAACTCGAACTCACCGAAGGTATGCGCTTTGATAAGGGCTATATCTCTCCATACTTCGTAACAGATCAAGATCGCATGGAAGTAGTACTAGAAGATGCATACGTACTTCTCGTTAACTCAAAGATCACAAACATTAAAGATCTTGTTCCAGTTCTTGAAAAAGTTATGCAATCAGGTAAGCCACTTGCAATCATCGCCGAAGATGTAGAAGGCGAAGCACTTGCAACGTTGGTAGTAAATAAGATTCGCGGAATTTTCCGTTCAGCCGCGGTTAAGGCACCTGGTTTTGGAGATCGTCGCAAGGCGATGCTTCAAGACATTGCAATTTTAACTGGCGCAACAGTTATCTCTGAGGAAGTTGGTCTCAAGCTTGATCAAGCAGGAGTTGAGCTTCTAGGTCGCGCTCGCAAGGTTGTTATCTCTAAGGAAGAGACAACAATTATTGAAGGTGGCGGAGATGACGCCCAAATTAAGGGCCGCGTTGCACAGATTCGTTCAGAGATTGAAAAGAGCGATTCAGATTACGATCGCGAAAAGCTACAAGAGCGTCTTGCAAAACTTGCTGGCGGCGTTGCAGTTATTAAAGCTGGAGCTGCTACAGAAGTGGAACTGAAAGAGCGCAAGCATCGCATCGAAGATGCTGTTCGCAACGCAAAGGCTGCAGTAGAAGAAGGCATCGTTGCCGGTGGTGGCGTTGCACTCTTGCAAGCAGCAACGGCCGCATTCGCTAAATTAAAACTGGACGGCGATGAAGCAACTGGTGCAAAGATTGTAGAAGTTTCAATCGAAGCACCTCTTAAGCAAATCGCAATCAACGCTGGCCTTGAAGGCGGAGTAGTTGTAGAAAAAGTCCGTAACCTCACAGCAGGTCACGGACTCAACGCAGCAACAGGTGAATACGTTGACATGATTAAAGCTGGCATCATCGATCCAGCAAAGGTGACACGTTCTGCACTTCAAAATGCAGCATCGATCGCAGCGTTATTTATTACAACAGAAGCAGTTATTACCGATAAGCCAGAGAAGACACCTGCAGCACCTGCAGGTCCTGGCGGCGGAGATATGGACTTCTAATTTCTCACGCGTAAAGCGTTACAAACGCCACTGCCGATTAACTCGGTAGTGGCGTTCTGCTTTATCCTTATGTCATGAACACTCTCGAACTCGCACGTTCTGCTGCAATTGCCGATGCTGGTAATCCTGATTTAGTTGGCGCAGATGTATCTGTTGAAATCGATGATGATGCTCGCGTTGAAACTTATTTATTCGAAGCACATCTTGCAGGTTATAAAGGCTGGCGTTGGTGCGTAACGATTGCAGTAGTTGATAAGAAATCAGAACCAACTATTTGTGATGTTGTTCTTCTTCCAGGACCAGATGCATTACTTGCACCAGAGTGGGTTGCATATCGTGATCGGATACAACCAGGTGATGTTGGTGTTGGCGATATTGTTCCAAGTTCACTAGATGACACACGTTTAGTTCCATCATTGCACTCACTTATTGCTGACGAAGATTTAGATGCAATGCAAGTATTTGAACTTGGACTTGGTCGCGCACGAGTGATGTCTATCGAAGGTCGCGATCAAGCAAGCAAGCGTTGGTATGAAAGTGATCGCGGTCCGCAATCACCTATTGCGCAATCAGCACCGAAACCATGTTCATCATGCGCATTCTTTTTACCGATAGCAGGATCCCTTCGCGCTTCATTTGGCGTATGCGCAAATGCGATTTCACCTGAGGATGCACGCGTAGTTTCCGTCGATCACGGATGCGGCGCGCACTCCGAAGCCACGCTCTGATAAACTAACCCTCTGCCCGTGGCCCCGCGGCTTAAACGAATATAGAAATTAACAAGGAGCACTCCCCATGCCTACAGGTAAAGTGAAATGGTTCAGCCTTGAAAAAGGTTTTGGTTTCATCGCATCCGATGAAGGCGAAGATGTTTACCTTGCTTCAACATCTCTTCCAGAGGGCGTATCAACTGTAAAGCCTGGAACAAAGTTGGAATTCAGTGTTGGTGATGGTCGTCGTGGACCACAAGCACTCTCTGTAAAAATTATTGATGCACCACCATCACTTGCAGCAAACTCACGTACTAATAGTGATGACCTTGCTGCAATGATCGAAGACACAATCAAGATTTTAGACAAAGTCGGAAATGGTTTACGACAAGGACGCCATCCATCTGGAGTAGAAGCAGAGCGTCTTGGAAAAGTTCTTCGTGGTATTGCAGGACAGTTAGAAGCTTAAATTCCGCTTCTGCGTGATCTGCGTATTGTGTAACGAATTCCAAAAACTCCTAGAGCAGCGCCGCATACGCACATCCACACGTACTTTGGTTCGGATCCTGCAATTAAGAATGCAGCGCCGGCAATGAGCCATGCAATTGTGCCAACCGCAATTAGTACAACTGTATTTCTAAGATTTGTTTCCACGTGAAGATGATACTCCTTAAGATGAGGGAGTGAAGATTGATGAGAGTGGCAATTGGCGCGCATTTCGTCACAGGAATTACAGAATACTTTTCGCTGCCAATGCCGTTTCAAACATTGGAACATGGGCACAACGAATTGCTCAAGATTGGCTTGTGCTTGAATTAACTCACAAGGGTAGTTATTTAGGAGTTGTAACCGCACTTCAATTCGCTCCATTTATTTTCTTCAGTTTGCACGGGGGTGCACTCGCTGATCGATTTAATAAACGCAAAGTCTTAATTTGGACAAACATTGCAGGTGGATTAACAGCAGGAGTTTTAGGGATACTTGTTCTAACAGATATCGTAAACATTTTACACGTTTGTATTTTGGCGCTCCTGCTCGGTATTTCAAGTGCAGTCGATGGTCCTGTGCGTCAAGCTTTCACATCTGAAGTAGTCGGCGAAGATGATGTATCAAATGCAGTGAGTTTAAATTCCGCAAATTTTAATGCTGGTCGTCTTATTGGTCCAGCAATTTCTGGATTACTCATTGCAGCCTTTGATACAGGGCCCTCTTTTATGCTCAATGCGGCGTCATATGTATTTGTAATCGGTGCTTTATTTGTGCTCAAAGAAAGCTCCTTTTTCTATCGCACAACCACGCAAACAATGACGAGCGTTCGAGAAGGTCTTCGTTATGCGAAAGCGCGGCCAGATATATATGTCGTGATGCTTATTGTTTTTTTCATGTCGACCTTCGGGCTTAATTTCCAGATTTTTAATGCACTTATGGCCACACAAGCATTTAATCGCGGTCCAGCTTCATACGGATGGCTCGGAACATTTATGGCAATTGGTTCCCTTTCAGGTGCGCTTTTATCTACTTGTCTGGAAAGTTTTAGAAGTGTTAGATTTATAATCGGAGCCAGTGTCGTATTTTCAATCTCTGTAATTACGATTTCATTTATGCCTACGTATACGACGTATGCAATTTTCTTACCCCTGTGTGGGTTAAGTGCACTCACAACTCTGGTCAATGCGAACTCATACGTTCAAGTCCATAGTGATCCAGCCATTCGCGGACGAGTACTCGGAATTTATCTTCTTATCTTTATGGGTGGAGCGCCATTTGGATCATTGCTCATTGGAGTCTTTAGCGATGTATTTGGAATCAGAGCAACAGTTGCAGGCTGTGGAGTTATCTCATTAATTGGCGTTTTAATAATTGGTACTATTTTTAAAGAAAAAGTTGCGACACCACTAGATACAACTATTAGTGGTGTATTAAAAACCACTAAGAACTATTAATCCTAGTAAGCCAACGAGTGCGATTATTGAAATCATTCGTCTAGTTTTGTAATTCACGGCTCTCCTTTTTGGAATTTGTAGATGGAACAAGAATAACAATTGCCAGTGCAATCACAATGAGGACTGGCACCATTAAATATGCACGGGATATTCCCAGATGATCTCCAAGTACTCCGAGTGCGAATGGAGCCAGTGCAATTCCAGATCCTGCTGCGAGTGAGCTAATACCGATGGCTAAGTCAGGACGATTATCACTAAAGCCCATCAGACGAAGGGAAGAGAGTGCAAATTGCATTGAGATTCCAAGACCATTTATGAAGAGTGAAAGAAGAGAAATTAGAATGTTATGTGAAAACCAGAAAATTGTGAAGCCAACAAATTGCAAAATAATGATTGTAATAAGTTGATGATCAAGCTGTAATTTCTTGAGAATAATTGCGCCATACCAACGACCAATTGCCATTCCGGTGCCTAAGGCAACGATGGCCAGAGTTGCAGCCGATGCGCTGCCGCCAACTCGATCTCGCAAGAGAGCAGCAGCCCAAAATGCAGTAGCAAACTCAGTACAAATACAGATAAAAAAACCAAAGCAAGCGATCCAGTATGTGCGTGAAAGCTTGCCACTCTGGCGCACACTGATTTCGCGATCATGCGCATCCCGATTCTTATCTCGAGAGAAGAAGTACAGAATTATTGTGGCCGGAATTGTGAGCAACAAACCGAAGCGCCAACTTATGGCAGTTCCTGCAAGCGTTCCGACAATGAGCGTACCTAGAACATAGCCAGCGGAATTAACTCCATTGGATTGTGGCAAAGCAAGCGGGGTTGCTTCTTTAAAGTGGTGAGAAAGACGTGTAACCATATTGTTAATGACCATCGAAGTTCCCATGCCACCTAAAAAAGTGGCCGTTAATGTGAAAGCAACTGGCTTAAAAGTGACGAACATTAGAACGCCAATACAAAAGAGCCACATTCCGATCCATGAAGTTTTTTCGCGACCGAAGTAATGAACCAAACGTGAATTTGATAAACCTGCGCAAATTGCTGCAACACCCATTGCTGTTCCGTGTAAGCCAGCAATTGTCAGCGATGTTCCCTGATCAGCACGCAATAGTGGTTGAGCTGGACCGAATCCACCTAAGTAAAAGTTAAGAATTGTTACTTGAAGTGCAATTGTCCAAAAAGTTTTATCGCGCGTAAATGAATGTGGCATTACTTTCCTTACGGAATAATTAAAGCGCGGCTACAACGTAATCAATGCACGCAGTGAGTGCATCAACATCGCTGGGATCAACAGAAGGAAACATACCAATACGAAGCTGATTCTTACCCAATTTACGGTAAGGCTCGGTATCGACGATTCCATTTTCGCGCAGAATTGATGCAACTTTAAGTGCATCAATTGAATCATCAAAGTTAATTGTTGCAACAACCTTTGATCGCATGGCCGGGTCAGTGACAAATGGAGTTGTGTATGAATTTTTTTCAGCCCATGAATACATGCGTGATGCTGAGTCAGCGCTGCGACCTGTTGAGAATTTCAAACCACCATTTTCATTCATCCACTTGAGTTGATCTGCAAGCAAAATAAATGTTGCAATTGCTGGCGTGTTATATGTTTGATCAAGTCGTGAGTTTTCAATCGCGATAACGAGATCCAATATCGCTGGGGTCCAACGTCCACTTGCTTTAATCTTCTCAGCGCGATCAATGGCAGCCGGCGACATCAGTGCAAACCACAAACCACCATCGGATGAAAAAGATTTCTGTGGTGCGAAGTAATAAGCGTCAAACTCTTTTGCATCGACGACTAGGCCGCCTGCAGCACTTGTTGCATCTACTAAAACAAGAGCGTCTTTGGTGCCAGCCGGTCTAATAATTGGCATCGCCACACCAGTGCTTGTTTCATTGTGTGTAAATGCATACGCGTCAATGCCATCTTCGGCAACTGCTATTGGATGCGAACCCGGTTCAGATTTAATAATTGATGGCTCACCGAGAAAAGGCGCATCTTTTGCACCTTTAGCAAATTTAGATGAAAACTCACCGAAGACAAGATGCTGTGAGCGATTTTCAATTTGAGCAAAGAGTGCGATATCCCAAAATGCTGTCGTGCCGCCATTTCCAAGAATTACTTCGTATCCATCTGGAAGTGAAAATAGTGATTTCAAACCTTCGCGTACTTCATGAACCAGATTCTTTACGGGCTTTTGCCGGTGTGAAGTTCCGAGAATTGATGCGCCACTTTTATAGAAATTATCTAGCGCTGATTGTCGAATCTTGGAAGGACCGCAACCAAAACGACCATCGACTGGCTTAATGCCATTGGGAATTACGATGCTCATAGTTAAATTCTAAGGGAAGTAACGCTGCATATCCCAATCGGATTTTGCATCACTTCTGTGATATCGAATACGGTCGTGCAATC
>JBEENC010000020.1:0-12310 GCA_041192285.1 Actinomycetota bacterium | reverse complement strand
ACAAAAGTTTCGCAATCAGGTATGTATGCACGTGGATTGGGCGGGCCAGTCGCTGCACTCGATAGCATTTTGTCCGGTTTAATTGCCAAAGGAACCATCACTCAGATTCAAGCCGATGCAATTAAGGCAGCAGTACTCGCTGCGGCCGAAACAGCCAAAGCTAAACGTGCTGCAAAGGCAATGGATCCTGATCGTGCAGCAATGGATGCATTGATCTCTTCAATAATTGGAATTGACTCCGCAACAATTAAGTCACGATTGAAAGCCGGCGAATCTCTTGCTGCAATCGCTGGTTCAAAGAAAGATGCATTAATCGCAGCTCTGGTTGCTGAACACACAAAGATTATCGATGCACATGTTGCTGCAGGAAAACTTACTGTGGCTAAAGCTACTGCTTTGAAATCTAATCTCCTCGCGCACGTAACGAAGAAAATTGGCAAAATTAGGGGCAAAGGTAAGCGTATGCATGGCGGACCTTTGGGAGCCCCGGCTCCACTTGGAACTCCACCAAACTAAATATTCGTATCTCCTCCTTACGGGTAAGAAGGACCCGCTACTAAGAAATTAGTGGCGGGTCTTTCGTTTTGTACCGCTGTGCGTGAGAGTATTTCGCCATGCGAGTACATATTGGAAGCGATCATGCTGGACTTGAGTTAAAGAGTGCACTTGTAGAACATCTCCAGATCTCTGGTCACGATGTGGTCGATCATGGTCCACATTTCTTTGATGCCCTCGATGATTACCCTGTTTTTTGTATTCCGGCAGCGCAAGCCGTTGCCAATGAAGATGGATCTTTTGGAATTGTTTTGGGTGGTTCTGGAAATGGCGAACAAATGGCAGCCAATAAAGTTAAGGGAATCCGCGCAGCACTTGTATGGAGTGTTGAGACTGCAAAGTTAGCTCGCGAACACAATGATGCAAATGTCATCGCAATTGGTGGGCGTATGCACTCCATCGAAGTCTGCAAAGAACTCATCGATACATTTCTTGCAACGCCCTTTAGCAATGGAGAACGCCATATTCGCCGTATTGGGCAAGTTTCAAAATTCGAAACTAAGGGTTCGATTTAATTCTTTACTTGGTAATGAAAATCGCTGACTCTGTGATCTTTAGCTAAACCTTTACCTTCAAATTTCGTATAGGGACGCCACTCGGGCCTTGGAACTTCTCCCCCAGTAAATAGTGCCGATCCTGCAAAAACTCCTTGGATCGACTCTGCGTACGGAACCCAATCTGTTGCAATATTTATATAACCATTTGATTTAACTTTACGATGGATTAAGGCAAGAAATTCAGCGTTCACAATGCGCCGTTTATTGTGCTTCATCTTCGGCCATGGATCTGGAAAAAATAAGTGAAATCCATGGACCCTGTGATCGGCAAACATCGTTTCCAGGATTTCGATTGCATCTCCTTCGATGATGCGCACATTACTTAAATTATGTTCTTCTATGAGCGATAGTAATTTCCCAATTCCAGGTGGATGAACTTCGATGGCGATGTATCCATTGTCGGGATGGGCTTTGGCTATTTCTGCCGTGGCATCGCCCATACCGAATCCAATTTCTACGATTATTTCTTTCGCTGAAGGAAATAAGTGATCAATATCTACTGAGGTACCGGCAATAATTCCAAATTGATCCCATGAACGCTCCAGTGCCGCATTTTGTGCTCGAGTCATCCGCTTTCCGCGTAAGCGAAAGCTCTTGATCCCAGAATTCTGAGTTTCGTGTTGTTCCACTGGGTAACTCTTACATGCTTAGATATCAACCTGAAATCACACACGATAAAGATTATGAGGAGTTCTTGTGCCAGGAGTAAATCTGACCCGCGACGAAGCAGTTACACGCTCTACCCTGGTTAAAACCCATAGTTATCGAATTGATCTTGATCTCACAACAAGTACTGAAACTTTCATTGCTAAAACGAGTGTGAAATTCTCTGGATTAAAGCCTGGACAGAGCACATTTATTGATGCAGTCGGAAAGCGCGTACTTTCGGCAACATTAAATGGCGTTGCCTTCGAGGTCGAAGATTACGACGGAGAAACAATCCACCTTCCAGCACTGGCCGCTGATAATGAATTGTTTTTAGAAATCGAAGCGGATTACTCAAATACTGGTGAAGGTTTGCACCGATTCGTGGATCCAGCAGATAACGAGGTGTACCTGTACACCCAGTTTGAAACGGGAGATGCCCGCCAGATGTATGCCTGTTTCGATCAGCCAGATCAAAAAGCTACTTTCACAATCAGTGCGATTACACCAAAGCACTGGGAAGTAATTTCAAATTACGACATTGATTCAGTTACTGACGTGGGCTCTGATTCCAAACTCACTCAATTTAAAGAGTCACAAATTATTTCAACATATGTCACCGCGATTGTGGCAGGCCCGTACCAATATGTTAAGGATGAATATGTTGGAGAAAAAACAATTCCACTAGGCATTTATGCTCGTAAATCATTCTTTAAGTACGTCGATGCTGACAATATCTTTAAAGTAACAAAGCAAGGATTTGCCTACTTTGAAAAGACTTTTGGCTTGGCATATCCATTTGGCAAGTACGATCAACTAGCTGTTGCTGAATACAACTGGGGTGCAATGGAAAATGTTGGTTGTGTAACTTTCCATGAAGATGTTTTGATTTTTAGAAGCAAGGTGACCGAGAGCAAGCACCTTGGTCGTGCCAGCACAATTTTGCACGAAATGGCGCACATGTGGTTTGGCGATCTTGTCACCATGAAATGGTGGGAAGACCTGTGGCTCAATGAGTCATTTGCCGAATGGGCTTCATATATGGCAACGAGTGAAGCAACTCAATACACATCTGCGTGGACCGAATTTAATGCTCTTCGCAAGAACTGGGCGTATCGCCAAGATCAACTATCAACTACTCACCCGATTGCAACAGAGATGAAAGACCTTGAAGATGTGAAAACAAACTTTGATGGAATTTCATACGCCAAGGGTGCATCTGTGCTTCAACAATTAGTCGAACACGTTGGCCGCGAAAACTTCATTAAAGGTCTGCGTATTTATTTCACAAAGCACGCCTTTAAAAATACGACTCTCAATGACCTGATGGTCGAACTAGAAGCCACAAGTGGTCGCGATCTCAAGCCATGGGCGGCAACATGGTTACAGACTGCCGGTGTAAACACATTGCGCCCTGATATTGAAATCGAATCTGGAACGTATAAAAAGTTAGCAATTAAGCAAGAGGCGCCAACGATGCCTGTTGGATCAAAAGAATTGCGTCCACACCGTTTGCGTGTTGCGCTATTTGATATCGCAGGTGATTCACTAGTTAAGAGAAAGAGTGTCGCTTTAGATGTTGCAGGAGCTAGAACTGAGGTATCAGAACTACAGGGCGAAAAAGAAGCAGACTTGGTTTTGATCAATGATGGCGATTTGTCATACGCAAAACTTCGCTTTGATGATCGCTCCATTGCCACACTGAAATCACATCTGGGTGGATTAAAAGAACCTCTTGCCCGTGCTCTGATTTGGGCATCACTCTGGGACTCAGTTCGAGATGGCGAACTAAGTGCATCTGATTACATAGCAATTGCACTTAATGCACTCGGAACAGAGAGCGATATTTCTATTGTTTCTGCCACCAATACAAACATTGAGACAGCAATTTGGTTTTATGCCTCACCTGCCAACCGTGCTGGATTGCGCGCAACTGTTTCGGATTCTCTCAATAAATTCCTTAAGGCAGCACCTGCCGGTAGCGATCACCAACTTGCATTCGCCCGTGCTTTTGCTGAATCAGCAGCAACTGATGCGCAAAGTAAAGAGATTCTAGAAATTCTCAATGGCTCCGTTAAGGGTTTAACTGTTGATGCTGAGATCCGTTGGCACCTTGTTATCTCTGCGGTCAAGCGTGGATTACTTGGTCCAGCAGATATTGATGCAGAAGTTGCCAAAGATAACACTGCCCACGGAAAGCAATATGGAGCACTTGCTCATGCTGCTATTCCAACTGCTGCAGCAAAAGCATCAGCATTTAAGGCAGTGACGTCAGAAAAACTTAGTAACACAATCCACGCGTATACCTGCCGTGGATTTAACGTTGCAATGCAATCTGAATTACTCACTCCATTTGTCGATCAATACTTTGCAATATTGATCGACCTTTGGACAACAGCGGGATATGAAATTGCCGAAACCACCGCAACCATG
Source organism: Actinomycetota bacterium (assembly GCA_041192285.1). Lineage (GTDB taxonomy): Bacteria > Actinomycetota > Actinomycetes > Nanopelagicales > Nanopelagicaceae > Planktophila. Next base: position 8,120 of record JBEENC010000020.1, on the reverse strand, counting down.
TTATTTCCAAGCTTCATAGTTACTGAAGAAACACTGGCTAAGGCTCAGAAGTGGATCGATGTAACTGGCAAAGATGCACCTAGCGCGCTTCGCCGTGTGATTATTGAAGGTCGAGATGCACTTGCTCGTTCATTACGTGCTCAGAAAAAGGATGCTTAATTACTCGATGTGAGTAATCACTGACTTCGTACTCTTTTTGCGCTCTGCAGTGGTTGCGTAAGAAATAAGTGAAATGACCAGAAAAAGCGCGGTCGGAATAATTACGAAAGTAATCACTGTTTCCAGCGCGCTCAACGCTGGACCCGGGATTGTTCCATCTTCTTGATTAATCATGCGCAGGCCAGTAACGAAATTGTTTAACATGTAGCTAAGTCTAAGTTATTTAGGCAGTCGCTGCTGCCACACCAAATGGTTCGAGATATGGCAACCAGGTCTTATCTGTGCGACCTGTTCCAAGAATTCTCCACGCAGCTCCAATGGGTTCGCGAGGAAGTGTGCGCAATCTCCATCCCAAATCCTTGAGAGGTTTATCAGCCTTCGTGTGATTGCATCGATGGCATGCAGATACAACGTTTTCCCAATTGTGAGCACCGCCACGACTGCGCGGAATCACGTGATCAATAGATGTCGCAGGTGCTGCGCAATAGACGCATCGTCCGCCATCGCGAGCAAATATCGCACGACGTGACAGTGGTACTGAGTGGCGATATGGAATACGAACAAATTTATTTAATCTAATTACTGATGGGAGTGCGATTTCACCTGCTGAATAGTGCAGAACTTTTCCAGAATCTTCCACCATTGTTGCTCGGGAATTTAGACAGAGAATCAGAGCACGACGATCTGAAATAACACCCAGTGGTTCGTAGGTGGCATTTAAGACCAAGGTCCGCAACATTTGCACTCCGATTCTCAGCGCGTGGCCCGCACCGATTGGTTTATCTTGCCTTAAAAGGTATCAATAAGGGGGTATTTCTGAGTAAATTTCTGATGTCAATTTCGTTAGAGTGTGATTTATGAGCGAGAGATTTCAACAAATATGGGAGTGGTTTAGCGGTTCCCCCTTGCGAATTTTGCTGGTCATCGCGGGTGCACTATTTACTCAATATTTTGGCGGTCGCGCCATAGATCGAGCAATGACTCGATTGGCAACAGCTGATTTAGTACCTGGTCCTACAAATACTGTTACGCGTCAAAAAGAAAGAGCACGCACAACGGGAACTGTTTTATCTAGCACGTTAAACGCAATTATTTGGGTGCTAGCCGTTGCAATGGTTCTCGGTGAATTTGGATTTAATTTAGGACCAATCATCGCATCTGCTGGTGTGATAGGTGTTGCACTCGGATTAGGTGCACAAACGTTAGTGCGAGACATACTGTCGGGAATATTTATGCTTATTGAAGATCAATACGGAGTCGGTGACTCAGTTGATGTTCTAGATGTTAAGGGCACAGTTGAAAAAGTTGGCTTAAGAATTACGACTGTTAGGGATTCACAAGGAACGCTCTGGTATTTACGAAATGGTGAAATCTTAAAGGTTGGAAATCTCTCTCAATCTGGTTGATTGACCATGGAATTTGCTGCCATTTCAAGGTACTCCCACAACTGACTCTTTAGATCTTCCCGAATTTTCAAATCAGCAACAGCTTCTCTCATGCAGGAAAGCCACTCATCGCGAGCTTTCGTATCAATGTGAAACTCTGCGTGACGCATGCGAAGACGTGGGTGTCCACGTTCTTCTGTGTATGTCGTGGGTCCGCCCCAATATTGCTCCAGAAACATTTTTAAGCGAAGGGCTGCGCCATGTAAATCATCTTTGGGATACATCGGTGCGATTACCGGATTAATGGAAACTAATGCGTAAAAATGTGAGACTAATTGCTCAAAAGCTTCACTACCAATTTCCTCATACATGGTGCTCATGTAGTAATCGCCTCACGGGATTGACCTTTCGCAATTTGAAGAACAAAGTATGAAGTGATTAAACACATAACCGCGCTGATATAGAACGCAATTGCGTAGTCACCAAACTGGACACGTAATACAGCCGCTCCAAAGGCTGCCATAGCACCACCAATTTGATGAGCCACGAATACCCATCCATATACAACTGTTGCGCGTTCTGGACCTAAAATTGTTCGACAGAGCATGAATGTTGGTGGAACTGTGGCAATCCAATCGAGACCATAGAAAACTACAAATACGAGGGTCGAAGGATGCACGGTTGAAAAAAGAATCGAAGGCAGTAAGAAGAGTGAAAGTCCACGTAATCCATAGTAAAAGAAGAGTAATTTTCTAGGATCGTATCGATCAGTTAACCAACCTGATGCAATAGTGCCGATTAGATCAAAAATACCTATTAGCGCCAACAAGGAAGCAGCCACAGTTGTTCCCATGCCGTGATCGTGCGCCGCAGGAATGAAGTGAGTTCCAATTAATCCACTGGTTGATAAGCCACAAACAAAGAATGAACCAACTAGATACCAAAAATCTTTTTTCTTACTCGCTTGTTTCAAAGTGTCAATCGCAAGTGCGCCAGCACTCATCGAATTTTTTGCAGGTGCGCTCCAATTTTCTGGTGCTCCGTATGGAAGTACGCCCGCATCAGCAGGTTTTTCTTTTAAGAAAAGCCAAATAATTGGCACAAGTGCAATTGAAACAATTGCAATCGTCGATGAAACACTCTGCCAGCCGCTGTTCTTTGCCATAAAAGAAAGTCCCGGCAAGAAAATTAATTGGCCAGTTGCAGAGCTTGCCGTTAGAACTCCAATAACAATTCCACGTTTTTCAACAAACCAGCGATTAGCAACAGTGGCTGCAAAAACTAAGGCAAGTGACCCAGTACTTGCACCAACTACGAATCCCCACAATGCAATTAATTGCCAGGGAGCCGACATATACATGGTTAGAGCCGATCCAATACTTACTGATGTAAGCGCGGTCATCACTACTCTGCGAATTCCAAAACGTTCCATGAGTGCTGCAGCAAATGGCGCAACCAATCCGTAAACAAGAACGTTTATTGCTATTGCTAATGAGATTTGTTCGCGTCCCCAGCCAAATGCATCTTCTAGCGGAATTATCAGTACTGATGATGCGCTTCTAAAGCCTGCAGCTGTGACAAGTGTTAAAAATGTGACTCCTACAGCAAACCAGGCAGGATGAATTAAGTTTTTCTGACTCAATTACTTGGCCTCCTCGAAGTACTCGGCAAGAAATTCGCGCTCTTCATCATTTAGCGGGCGAGAGCGTTTGGTTTGCATAGAAACGGCTACCTGTGTTGTCTTTACTCGTGCTCGAATTACGCCCTTGTGAATAAGTTCGTACTCCATTTCAAATGATGCGTTTCCTATTCGAGTTATCCAAATCTGACATTCAATATCCATGCCACCCTCATAGATTGGCTCGATGTAATCAACTTCGGCGCGAGCAACGACCATATCGGCAAGTAGTGGCTGCTTTCCAGCTTTTTCACGAGTAAACCATGTGAAATCAGCACGGGCTTCTTGTGCAAATACTAAATATGACGCGTTATTAATATGGCCAAAGGCATCTAGATCATTCCAACGCACATGAACTTTTGCACTGTGGCGCATCAGCGTGTGAGCTTTCTATAGGTCACGCGATGTGGACGAGCAGCATCGACACCAAGACGTTCAATTTTGTTTTGTTCGTAGGATTCGAAGTTACCTTCAAACCAGAACCACTTTGAGTCACCTTCGTAAGCCAAAATATGAGTCGTGATGCGGTCTAAGAACCAACGATCATGAGATACGACGACGGCGCACCCTGGGAACTCAAGGAGCGCATTTTCTAATGAACCAAGTGTTTCAACATCTAAGTCATTCGTTGGTTCGTCCAGTAGTAATAAGTTGCCGCCTAACTTAAGGGTTAGAGCAAGATTTAAACGGTTGCGTTCACCACCTGATAAGACACCTGCAGCCTTTTGTTGATCTGGACCTTTAAATCCGAATGCAGAAACGTATGCGCGCGATGGCATCTCAACTTGTCCAACCTTAATAAAATCAAGACCATCGGAGACAACTTCCCAGAGAGATTTCTTTGGATCGATTCCACCACGTGACTGATCGACGTAAGCAATCTTTACTGTTTCACCAACTTTTACGCTGCCACTATCCGCGGCTTCCATTCCCATAATTGTTTTAAAGAGAGTTGTTTTACCAGCACCGTTTGGGCCAATAACCCCAACGATTCCGTTGCGTGGCAATGTAAATGAGAGATCATCAATGAGTAAACGATCCCCAAATCCTTTAGAAAGATGGTCGACTTCAACAACAACATTTCCAAGACGTGGTCCAGGTGGAATCTGAATCTCTTCAAAATCGAGTTTGCGCATTTTGTCAGCTTCGGCTGCCATCTCTTCATAGCGAGCAAGACGTGCCTTGGACTTTGTCTGACGCCCCTTGGCATTTTGTCGAACCCAATCGAGTTCTTCTGCCAGACGCTTTGCGCGCTTTGCGTCTTTCTGGCCTTCAACTTTAAGACGAGCAGATTTTGTTTCAAGATAGGTCGTGTAATTTCCTTCGTACGGATATGCACGGCCGCGGTCGAGTTCGAGAATCCACTCTGCAACGTTGTCCAAGAAGTATCTATCGTGAGTGATCGCAACGACGGTGCCTGGGTACTTACTCAAGTGTTGCTCAAGCCATAAAACAGATTCAGCGTCTAAGTGGTTCGTTGGTTCGTCAAGGAGCAATAAGTCAGGGGCTTGCAAAAGCAATTTACATAGTGCAACACGGCGCTTTTCTCCACCAGATAAAATCTTTACATCAGCATCAGGTGCCGGACAGCGAAGTGCATCCATGGCTTGTTCAAGTTGTGAATCTAGATCCCATGCATTGCGGTGATCGAGTTGTTCTTGAAGCGTTCCCATCTCAGCTAATAACTTGTCGTAATCGGCATCAGGGTTAGCCATTTCATCTGAGACAGCGTTAAAGCGATTGAGTAAAGCAATTGTTTCGGCAACACCTTCTTGCACATTTTCAAGAACAGTTTTTGTTTCATCCAGAACTGGCTCTTGTAACAAAATCCCAACGCTGTAACCAGGTGTTAAAAACGCTTCACCATTTGATGGTTGCTGCAGACCAGCCATGATCTGCAAGACAGTTGATTTACCGGCGCCGTTTGGGCCAACAACACCGATCTTGGCGCCAGGTAAAAACATGAGAGTGACGTCATCTAGAATAACTTTTTCGCCGTGCGCTTTACGCGCCTTCTTCATCGTGTAAATGAACTCAGCCATAGGACGAAACCTTACTAGTTCTTATCGGTAGACTTGCCCGTGTACATACAGGTGCCTGTAGCTCAGTCGGATAGAGCACCCGCCTTCTAAGCGGGTTGTCGCAGGTTCGATTCCTGCCAGGCACGCAAATAAAAAATATCCCGGCCTCTGTTATAGAAGCCGGGATATTTTTATTACTGATTAATTACTTGATGAGTGCAATCTGTGCTTTTGCCTTGTCAGCAAGTGGACCAGTGATCTGTGCAAAGCCCTTTTCTGGGTACTTTGTTGGGCACTGTGTCAGAACATATGTGAACCAAGAAGCAACAGCTGCTTGCTTAGCTGCATCCTTACCAGATGAGTATGCAAGTCCGTAAGAAGTTGTACCTAGTGGGTATGCACCAGGAATCTTCTTTGCAAAATCAACAGCTACAGTTCCATTGGCATTAATTGTTCCGCCACCAAGGAAGACCGAAGTTCCTGCTGCATCTGGTGCAGCAAATTCACCGTTAGCGTTTTGAACGAAAGCAACTGGCAACTTGTTCGCTGTCGCAAAGCTCACTTCGCTGTATGTGATTGACCCAACTTTGCCTGCAACACCAGCTGAAACTGCTGCTGATCCTGAAGCGCCTTGGAAGTTAAAAAATGTTGAGATGTTGTTCGGTGTTGCATTTGAGAATGTTCCGCTCTGAGTCTTTGGCCAAATGCGGGTGTCAGGATTAGAAGCATTTGCTTCTTTCAGGAACTTAGTGAAGTTCTCAGATGTACCTGATGAATCTGTGCGGTACCAGACTGTGATTGCTTGCTTTGGAAGGTCGATATTAATTGTCTTCGTCTGATAAGACTTAACAATTGCCTTACCCTTCTTATCTAGTACTGGAACAGTCTTTGTAACTTTCTTACCTTTGTTTGTTGTTGTGATTTTCTTTGTTTTATATACAGGAGTCTTTACTACACGCTCATTATCAGCAGCGATTTCACGTGCATCCCAGTTTGTGATGTAGCCAGAGAAAATCTTTGCAATAGTTGCTGGAGTTAAGTAGATAGGTTCTTTAACTGTTGGCAAGTTATACATAACTGCAATTGGAGCAGCATAAACTGGTACATAAATTAAGTTTGCTGGTGCTCCAGATGAATAAGGTGCATCTGAGCCCGCGAAATCAACTAAGTTTGATGAGAAGTCAGTACGTCCCTTACCGGAGCCACCACCAGGATAGTTAACGCTGTTACCTGACGCTGTTGCATAATCTGCTTTACAGGCGTCAATGAGTGGAAGTGCGAAAGTTGCGCCACTACCGTTAATTGTTATTCCAGCGAATGCTGGTGTTGTTGATATAAAAAGAGCAGAAGTAGCAATCGCGACGATCGCTAGTCTCTTGCGTGAATTCATTTTTCCCCCATGTGTGAGTAGTACAAGTGGAGTAAATGTATGTACGTAGCTCTAACTTGCGGGATTATTTCGGCAAACGAGTTGTGTAGGTTTAGTTAACAGTAGGTTAATAAAATTAACCGAAACGACCTGTCACATAATCCTCTGTGCGCTTATCCTTTGGATTAGAGAAAATCTCAGAAGTAGATGCACACTCAACGAGTCGTCCTGGCCCACCATCAGATAGGAAGAAGCCGGTGCGATCTGAAACACGGGCTGCTTGCTGCATATTGTGAGTCACGATGACGATTGTCATTGATGCGGATAATTCACGAACAGTCTCTTCAATGCGAAGAGTCGATCCTGGGTCGAGAGCGGAACATGGTTCATCCATTAATAGAACTTGTGGATTTACAGCGAGGGAACGAGCAATGCAGAGACGCTGTTGCTGTCCGCCTGAGAGTGCGCCGCCATATTCGTTGAGGCGATCCTTTACTTCATTCCACAATCCTGCACGAACGAGGCAACTTTCGAGTAGCTCGTCTTGATTGGAAACCTTTAACTGAGCCAATTTTAGACCCGACAAGACGTTCTCCTTGATGGTCATAGAAGGAAATGGGTTTGGCTTTTGAAAAACCATTCCAACGCCAAGACGAATTTTTGTTACATCTGTTCCTGGCTCATAAATATCTTTACCTTCAAGTAAAACTTCTCCAGCCATTGCAGCCGTTGGAATAAATTCGTGCATTCGATTGAGAATTCGAATAAATGTTGATTTTCCGCATCCAGATGGACCGATGAGTGCGGTAACAGTTCCAGGATAGAAATCTATTGAAACATCGTCGATCACATGCTTGTTACCAAACCATGCGTGGATGTTGCGTGCTTCAATTCCAGTACCAGGCATGCTTGGCTTATCCGTTGCATAGGAGTGAGATGCAGCCACATTTGCTAGCGAGTGCACTGGATTATTTTGGCTCATTTGTTTTTCTCCCTGGATCATTGACATTTCAGACTCGGCCCTTCCGGTTGGATAAAAATCTTGTTAGCGAGAAAAAGAAGAGAACGATAATCATTAATACAAGCACGCCCGCCCATGCTCTGGCAATGGAAGTTTCTGTGCCAAGAGAGAAGTTCTTCCACACATAAAATGGGATTGCCGAGCTATTGCCATTAAATGGGTTCAAATTAAGTGCGTCAGCGCCACCCATAGTTAGTAAAAGTGGCGCGGTTTCGCCAGCAACTCGAGCAACGCCGAGAATTACAGCCGTAATAAGTCCACTTTGCGCAGCCGGCAAAATAATCATTGCGACTGTGCGCCATTGGGTTCCACCCATTGCAAGACCGGCTTCACGCAGATCACTTGGAATAAGTTTAAGAACTTCTTCTGAAGTACGAGCCACGGTTGGAACCATAAGAATGGCTAGCGCCATTGCGCCAGCAAAAGCGGAGTACTGATTTCCAAGAGCAATCATCCATACTGCATAAATAAATAATCCGGCAACAAT
>JBEENC010000019.1:0-12366 GCA_041192285.1 Actinomycetota bacterium | reverse complement strand
CGAAATGAAGCGGCAGTCTCGCGCAGAATCTCAATGGATTCATTTTCAAGTGCCTTGAGAATCTCCGTATTTACGCGCACCTTGGAATATTACTACTACTTAATTAGAGGACCCAGTAAATATCCTGCCAAACGGCTCGCTGGTTGGCTCTGACCTTTATGTTGGTTGATATAGGCAGAGGTGCCATCTGTTCCACACAACGAAGTAATTGCGGCGGCTCCTCCAGGATGTGAAGAGATCCAGATGGTGAGGTCATAGACCTGCCCATTGATTGCACTCCAGCATTTTTGTGCGGTGCTATTAGCTTTGACTTGTTCCATTGTGTAGCCGGCAATGGTGGCAGTTGGCGTTGGGGTTGCAGATACAACAGGTGTTGGTGTTACTTGTCCGCGCGATACGTCGCCTTGCACTCCTTCTCTATCCCCCACTGCAAGTGTTACAGCAGATTTTGCACGAGATGTAATTACAAAACTATATGTGCCGGCCTTGGCAACGGATGTGTATCTGGCAAGATATAAATAATTTGTTGAGCTATATGTTTCAAAGAACTTTGTGCGCTCATTGATTTTAAGTGTTGTGCTTGCACCCATCGGGTCAGTAATTACCACCCTTGGCAACTGTGACCTTTTCAATTTATTTTCAGGCTTTTTATCAACAATGAGTAATTGAACAGAGAGTGCATCACCTGATTTAAAGCCTGCACGAAAGGCTTTCTTCTCTCCTGGTTTCGTAAATGAAGCACGCACCGCAAAAGAGATTGTCCCATCTACTAATAGTGGTCCTTTAGCCGCACTGGTATCTGAGTTAAGTAATACAACAGGCTGGTGCGCATTGGCAGGAACGCTTGCCACGATAAGGCCACTGAGAATTATTAGCGTTAGAAGTGATTTGCGCATGGGGGTATTTTTACGGGCTTGGGTCGTAATTGCAAGGGAACGGTTAAGGTTAGCCATGGCCATTGTGGCAATTGATCAAGGTACTTCAGGTACTAAGGCACTCGTAATTGCTGGCTCTGGTGAAGTACTTAGTCGCGGATATGCCCCACTTGAATTACAGCATGGCGCACCTGGTGTCAGTGAGTGCGCGGCCGAAGATTTATGGCAATCAATTGTGATATCTCTCAAAGAAGCGCTTGCAGGGTGCACAGAAGAAATAACAGCTGTTGGACTTGCAAACCAAGGTGAATCAATCCTGGCTTGGGATAAGAGCAATGGCAAAGCTTTATCTCAGGTAATTATTTGGCAGGATTCACGCTCAGCATCGCTGTGTGATGAAAGACGTTCACACTCTGAATTTATATTATCTAAAAGTGGCCTGGCACTTGATCCTTACTTCGTGGCACCGAAGATGCTCTGGCTGCGAGAGCGTGTGAAAACAGGGGTTATTACAACAACTGATACCTGGATCATCGCCAGATTAACTGGCAAGTTTGTGACAGATGTTTCAACTGCTTCTCGCACTCTGCTCTTTGATTTACATACGCGCACTTGGTCTTCTGAACTATCTGCACTCTGGGGCTTAGATGTTGCTGACTTTCCGGCGCTAATTAATAATGATGAGGTCATCGGTGAAATCTGCCACCCAGATCTAGAGCAGCTGCGTGGTGTTGTTTTGGCAGGTGCGATGGTGGATCAACCTGCGGCGCTATTGGCTGAGAATTGTTTTAACTTAGGGCAAGCAAAGTGCACTTACGGCACCGGTGCATTCTTGCTTACCAACATTGGCGGTACGCCAAAGATTTCAGACCATGGTCTTGCAACATCTCTTGCATGGAATATTCGTGGTGAGAGCACCTATTACCTAGATGGACAAGTTTTTACGGCCGCAACTGCTGTGCAGTGGCTTGTTGATAATGATTTATTGGATTCAGCCGAAGCAATTGATTCATTGCCAGATGCTTGTGGTGTTATGGCTGCCCCTGGCTTTGCAGGCTATGGCGCACCGTTATGGAAACCGCGCGCAACTGCCACTATTGCTGGATTAACACTGAGCCATGGCAAAGGCGAAATCGCACGGGCAATGGTCGATGGAATTGCGGCCCAAGTTGCAGATTTATTAGGAGCAATTGCAGCAGATGGTGTGAGCGTCACGCACCTGCGTGTAGATGGTGGATTAACTCAATCACATACCTTGATGCAGATGCAGGCAGATCTTGCACAAGTAGAAATCGAGGTCTATCCGCATCCAGATGCAACTTCTGTCGGAGTTGCTAACCTTGCGGCAATGGCCACACAAAGCGCTCTGCATCTGGAAGATTTCGCATCTTCCTGGAAGCCGGCACATACATATTCACCTGCATGGAGCAGCGACCGCGCGCAGAGTTATCTAGCCAAGTGGCGCACACTGCCAGCGACCGCTTTGGAAACCGCGCATGAGTAATAAAACATATGATGTTGCAATCATCGGCGCCGGAGTTGTTGGCACAGCTATTGCGCGTGAATTAGCACAACATGATCTTTCACTTATTTTAATTGATGCCGCATCCGATGTTGGAGATGGCACATCTAAGGCGAACACAGCGATCTTGCATACCGGCTTTGACATGGTGCCACGTTCACTTGAATCACGACTTGTTGCACATGGCTATCACTTGCTCGCCGCATACGCCGCAGCAGTTGGAATTGCTGTTGAAAAACTTGGGGCACTTCTTGTTGCATGGAGCGATGAAGAGCTTGCAAACTTGCCAAAGCTACAAGCAAAGGCAGTTGAAAATGGTTATAAGGATTCAGTACTTATTAGCGCAACAGATGTCTATGCACGCGAAGCACACTTAGGCAAAGGCGCACTTGGTGCCCTCTACGTGCCAGGTGAGTGGATCATCGATCCGTGGACACCGATTGTGGCCTTTGCAACGCAAGCAAAGTTAGCTGGCACGGAGATTCACTTAAATACAAAGGTCACAGGTGTCAACGTTGGCGACACACACACGTTGCATACAAGTGATGGCGATATTAGTGCGCGTTATGTCATTAACGCCGCTGGTTTATATAGTGATGAGATAGATGGTGCATTCGGCATAAAAGATTTCACTGTTGTTGCACGTCGCGGTGAATTAATGGTCTTTGATAAGTTATCTCGCACTCTTATCTCCCATATTATTTTGCCTGTGCCATCTTCTATGGGTAAAGGTGTGCTGGTCTCCCCCACAGTCTTTGGAAACATCATGCTTGGACCAACTGCGCAGAATTTAGATGATAAGAGCGCATCTGGCTCTAGTGAAGATGGCCTAAAGTTTTTGCGCGAAAAGGGTAGCAAAATCGCACCAGAGTTATTAGATGAAGAGATCACAGCGATTTATGCCGGACTTCGAGCCTCAACTGAACACTCAGATTTTCAAATACGCGCACACGATAATCGATACATCACAGTCGGTGGCATCAGATCAACTGGTTTAACTGCTTCTATGGCGATTGCAGAACACGTCAAAGAGTTATTAGTCGCTGGCGGATTATCAATCGGTGATGCAAAAACATTGCCACATATTTCTATGCCCAATCTAGGTGAAGCATTTAAACGTCCATATCAAGATGAATCTGCCATTGCGGGCAATAGCCAATATGGTGACATCATCTGTCACTGCGAACGTGCCACACGTGGTGAAGTAATGGACGCTCTCGGTTCTGCAATACCACCAACAAATTTGGGTGGACTCGGTCGTCGCACACGCGCAGGACTCGGTCGTTGTCAGGGATTTTATTGTCATAGCGAATTGCGGAAGTTGTTAGAAAAGAAATGAAACGCACAGAAGTAGATGTGCTTATCATTGGCGCAGGTCCTGCTGGACTGGCTGCTGCAATTGAATTGAAAAAATGCGGCGTGAAAAACGTGAGAGTAATCGAGCGCGAAAGAGTTGCTGGCGGAGTTCCGCGTCACTCATTTCATCCAGGTTATGGACTGCGCGATTTCAAACGATTCTTATCAGGACCGCGCTATGCACAAAAATACGTTGATGCCGCCCTTGCAGCTGGCGTGCAGATATCAACATCTAGTACAGCAACAACGTGGGTTAGTGATTACGAAATCGAAGTTACTGCCCCGGGTGGTCTAGAAGTAATTTGTGCTGGTGCAATTATCTTGGCAACAGGTGCTCGCGAACGTGCACGTGCCGCGCGCGCTGTACCCGGTAAACGTCCAGCAGGAATTTATACAACAGGATCCTTACAACAGAGCACATACCTTGAAGATTTAGAGATCGGCACTCACGCACTTGTTATCGGCGCCGAACATGTTTCATTCTCAGCGGTAATAACTCTTAAGCATGCTGGAGTAAAAACAGTTGCGATGCTTACAGATAAATCCAAACATGAAAGCGTTGGGCTTGTGCGCTGGGCTCTGGGAACTTGGTATCGCTTTAAATTATTAACTAATACTGAGATTGTTGAAGTATTAGGAGACAAACGAGTAACTGGCGTGCGTATTCGTCGTAGTGGCATAGAAAGTGTTATTGCCTGCGACACAATTATTTTTACCGGCAATTGGATTCCAGATAACGAACTTGCTCGCCGAGGTGGATTCGATATTGATGCTAAATATAAATCACCGTTAGTCGATGCTTCATCACAAATGCAACGTCCAGGAATTTATGCCATCGGCAACTTAGTTCTGCCGATTAAGGCTGCGGATCAATGCGCAGTAGATGCAAAGAGTGTGGCCAAGAAAGTTGCAGCAAACCTGCGTTAAGGCTGAACCACAATGCGCACGACATCTTCTGGCGTTGCACTGCCCTTGAGCTCTTCATCCACGTTCGTTGTGATTCCATTTATTTGGGCGGCAGCCAAAAATGTTAACTGTGATGCGATCTCTGTCATCCAGTAAAACGCTGCAGGTCCTGCTCGATCTAATATCTTTTGAGCCACTGCAATTTGAGCATCGCTAAATTTCTCGCGATCATTTTTATCATCATCGATAACAGAGAGTAAGAAACGTTTAATATCTAGACCGATACCTGTGGGGTCAGTTGAGTTTTCGACGAGCTCTTTGAGTTCGGCATCAAGGCCGCGCGGTTTTTTCTTACGCTTCTTTCGGTTGAAGAATAAAAAGAGGATCAGGGCTATGGCTATGAATTCGAACATGGACCAAAGTTAATGGCTGTCACTGACACTAGATAATTTGAGCCAAAATCACGCGTGCTTGGTCGCCAAAGTGTGGACTGCCTTTTTCATAGACATCGATGCGCATTATTTCTGGTTGCGTGATTCGTTTGGCATCGGCTAATAAACCTAGTTCTGTTTCAAAACCTTTTCCTACAAAGTGTTCATTGTTCACGCCAATAACAATCCATCCTGCAGGACGCACTAAAGACAAAACATTCTTCAACGCATCAGGTCCAAGGTGACCGTGTGTAAATGTTCCTGAGCAAATAAGTGCGTCATATGGTTCGAATCTATTAGGAATTGATTGCGTCAGATCGCATTCGTTCAGGTTTGTATAGACCAATGTTTGATCCGTGCGCTGCTTGCGACGTGCTTCGGTCAGCATCTCTGGCGAGATATCTAAGCCATCAATAAATAAGTGCGGACGCAAGTGAGATAAGTACATTCCAGTTAATCCCGTGCCACAACCAATATCTACAACCCGGGCAACTTCATCGGCATCTGTTGGAACGCGTTCGTTAAATACTTCAGAGATAGCCTTGGGATATCGATACTGCTTGGCATCAACAAAAGATGATTCATAAGTGGCTGCCCATTTGGCGTAAAGGCGGCGATTATCTTCTGGCGTCTTTACTGAATACGCCTCATCTAAACCGAGCGCCTTTTCATCTGACATAAGCGAAAGTTTATGGATTCGGAGTAGGGATTACTAGTGCTCTGTCAGCTCCCTATGCCAAACTTTGGACATGAGTTGGTGGGATGAACAGAAAGCAAAGAGAGCACTCAAGAGAGCTCTTGTGCAATACCAGAGTGATCACTCAAATTGGCAACGCGATGTCGAGATATTTAAAAAAATTGAAGAAGCATTTGAATTAGCGGTTAAAGGCGAAGACTCTGTTCCAAATAACACGGTGCAGAAAAAAGGTGAAATTATTTTGTGGGAGGGCATTGGTCAACTTCACGAAACTGGGCGAACACCAGGGCGCTATGTGGGATCTTCTCAAGGATTTAGCGTTCCACTCTTTGCCGGGATTCGTTACAGAGTAGGTGCGCAACGTGGAACATTTATTGCTGGCGATGAAGTCCAGGTTCCTAAAGAAAATGGTCAAGTACTGCTTACATCTGAGCGACTCTTATTTAATGGACAAATGAATACCAAAGAGTGGGCATTTGCAAAGTGGAATGGCGCTGCAACGAATAACGATGAATCAGATTACATTTTTCATGTCAGTAATCGTGAGAAAACTTCAGGTATTGAATTTGGCCCAAAACAGGGTCGAGAATTCAATCGCTTTTTAGCACAAGCAATTAATTGCGCAGAAGAAGGTGTCGATGTTGTTCTCACAAGTGTGCGCACTCAACTCAAAGAGTTGGCAGAAGACGAACCGAAGGCACCGTCACTAGCATCAATTGAATCTGCACGTGTTGCAAAGTTGGAGATTGAGGCGCCGAAGAATTAAGAGGGGCGGAAAGAGTCTTTAGCTTCCGTCTGCGCGTGCTTAATCATGATGTGACGTGTCACAGAATATTCAGCCACTGATTCTGCGCTCATGTCTTTTCCAAAGCCACTACCTTTAACTCCCCCGTGAGGGGCTTCCGATGCGATTGGCAAGTGATCATTAATCCACGTAACACCAACTTCTAGTTGGTGTGTGACTCGCATGGCGCGTGCAACATCTGTAGTCCATACAGATGATGCCAAACCGTATGCACAATCATTTGCAAGTGAGATTGCTTCATCTTCTGTTGTAAATGGCAGAACAACTACAACTGGACCAAAGATCTCTTTTTGTACGGCATCGCTACTTTGCTTTGCATCCGTAATCAAAGTTGGTGGGTAATAAAAACCATCTGTATCTGGGATGAATCCGCCTGTGTGAATTCTCGCTCCGGCCGTCCTCGCGTTTTCAACGAATCCATGGACGCGGACGCGATGTTCTGCACTAATAAGCGGCCCGATATCGCTGGTGGGATTCTGAGGATCACCGTATTTAATCGATGACATCACCGATGTTAACTCTTTAATCGCTGCATCAAATTTGGATGTGTGAACATAGATTCTTGTGGCTGCTGTGCAATCTTGTCCTGTGTTATATGTGGAACCCATGGCAAGTGCATGTGCCATTGCCTTGATATCTGCATCTTCAAAGACAAGTGCGGGCGCTTTGCCACCGAGTTCGAGGTGAAGGCGCTTAGTTGTTTTAGAAGCTTCAGCCATAATTGCTTGACCTGTTGTGGTGGCACCTGTTACTGAAATCATTGCAATATCTTTATGTGCAACGAGTGCTTTACCAAGATCGTCATCTCCGGATAAGACGTTGAGCAATCCCTTTGGTAATCCAGATTGCACAGCAAGTTCTGCCATGCGAAGGGCTGTACTTGGCGTCGAAGGTGCTGGTTTAAGGATTACAGCATTTCCTGCAGCGAGTGCTGGACCAAATTTCCAAATAGCCATGATCAATGGAAAATTCCATGGGGCAATAGAGCCAACAATTCCAATAGGACGCTTTATCAACATCGATGTATAGCCTTCGGATAAAACACCGGCGCCTGTGCCATCGAGTGATCGAGCAGCAGCAGCAAAGTACTTCAGGTTATCTACGGCAAATGGCAATTCACCGTCGCGAAATACAGCAACTGGTTTTCCGCTTTCGCGTACTTCAAGTTCTGTCAGTTTTGCAGAATCAGCAGCGATTGCATCGGCAAACTTCAGCAACGCCGCACTTCGTACAGCTGGGGTTAATTGAGACCATTGTTTATAGGCAGCTTTGGCACCTGTGATTGCGCTTTCTAAATCAGATGTGGTTGCGGCTGCATATTGGAAAGTATCTGATGGTTTTGCAGGATTGACCAATGTAATTGGTGCGCCTTTGCCAGTGACGTGTTCACCGTTTATGTATGCACTATGCATTGTCATGGTTTATGCATCCGCTAAGAGAATTGAATCACTTGGATTCCATGAAAGGTTGCAGACTGAGCCAACTGGTGGAACTTGATTAAGTGCACACGAAACCTTGATCAGTTGATCAAATCCACAATCAACAAATAACAGACTCGATCCGCCATAGAAATTAGAACTCACGAGTGTGCCTGAAATCGTTGCGTTTGCGCCCACTTCAATATCTTCTGGTCGCACCACAAGAACCGCCTTTGCACCGGCTGATAAGTGTGTTGAAGGTGTAGGAAGTGACTTGCCTTTCACGGTGATTGATCCACTTGCCAGTGTGCCAGCAAATAGATTGCTTGTGCCAATGAAATCGGCCACAAACTTTGTTTTTGGAGCGCTATACATCTCAACAGGTGTAGCAACCTGCACAACTTCGCCCTTATCCATCAAGGCAATGCGATCGGCGATGGACATCGCCTCTTCTTGATCGTGAGTGACAATAATGAAAGTGATGCCCGCTTCGTGTTGCAGGCGCTTGAGTTCAAGTTGCATTTCTGAGCGTACTTTTTTGTCTAGCGCAGAAAGCGGTTCATCTAATAACAAAATCTTTGGGCGTTTAACAATTGCTCGAGCAAGTGCCACGCGTTGCTTTTGACCACCAGATAATTGAGACGGACGGCGATCCTTTTGATCAATTAAACCAACAGTCTTAAGCACATCAGCGACACGTTGATCTATTTCTGTCTTATCTAACTTCTCGCGGCGCAGACCATATGCAACGTTGTCATAGACATTTAAGTGAGGAAAGAGTGCGTATGACTGAAACATCATATTTACTGGGCGCTTATTTGCCGGCACAGATAACAAATCTTCATTAGCCAGAGTTACAACACCTGAATCAAGGGATTCGAGGCCGGCAAGGGCGCGAAGCAGAGTTGTTTTTCCACACCCTGACGGACCGAGTAGAGCGAAGAATTCGTTTTCGCGAATATCTATTGAAACGTCTTTGAGTGCCTGAACATCACCGTATCGCTTGGAGACGGCTGCGATATTGAGAAATGAACTCATATTTGATCCTGCACCTTTACGTTTCGTTGAGCGATTGTGACAATCAAAGCGCTAATAAGCAAAACCACTGTTGCGAGGGCATTTATTTCAGGTGAAACACCAAAGCGCACCATGGAGTAAATAACAATGGGCAGAGTTGGTGTACTTGGACCATCTGTAAAGAAGGCAATCACAAACTCATCTAGCGAAAGTGTAAATGCAAGCAATCCCCCAGCAATGAGCGCTGGCTTGATACTTGGCAACGTAACTCTAAAAAATGTTCCAACCGGGCTATCGCCTAAATCTTGCGCCGCCTCTTCAAGGGATGAATCTATTTGTGCCAAGCGACCACGAACAATTGCGGTAACAAAGGCCATGCAAAAGAGTGCATGACTGATGATTACTGAGTGCAATCCCAAAGTGAGGTGCAGGGATGTGAAGAGTGCCAGTAATCCAATTGCCAGTGCTAAGTCTGGAAAAATTGCCGGAGTCAGTGCAACTGCTTCGAGTGCTGAAGACTTTTGATAACGAGCTAAACCAATTGCTAAAAGCGTTCCAAGAACGAGTGAAATAATCGTTGTAATAACCGCCACAATTAATGTGTTCTTAAAGCCTTCCATGATGTTTGGGCTGTTAACTAATACGGAATACCACTTTGTACTAAAACCAGTCCACGTAAATGGGGCATCTGATTTATTAAAAGACATGAAAATAAGCACTGAAATTGGCAGATATAAAAATACAAGTACGCCATAGAGCGGCAAACGTAACCAGCCGAGTTTGTTATGCATGGGCATCTCCGAGCACTCGACGATTAACTCGCGCTTGAATAAAAAAGAGTGCACAGAGCATGAGGACCATGGAGAGTGCCAGAACAGAACCAAATGGCCAATCACGTGCCTTTAAGAATTGATCTCTGATCAAATTACCGACCATGATGGTTTTACCGCCACCAAGTAATTCGGGAACAATAAAGTTTCCAACACTTGGCACAAATACAAAGATTGCACCAATGAGAACTCCAGGTAGCGCCAATGGCAATGTCACTTGTCTAAATGCTTGCGCAGGGGTTGCGCCTAGATTTATCGCAGCTTCTTTCATTGCAGGGTCAATGCGTACAAGGGATGAATAAATTGGCAAGATCATCAAGGGGATATAGGCATAGAGCAGACCTAAAACAATTGCACTGGGTTTATATAAAAGTTCTAATGGTTGGCTGATTACTCCCAGATTAATTAAACCCTTATTGAGAAATCCTTGAGTGTTAAGCAGAACAATCCATGCATATGTACGTATAAGAAAGTTAGTCCAGAAAGGTAGAACAATAAGAACTAGCATGAGGTTCTGGCGATTTGTTGGCAGCTTTGTAATTGCGTATGCAACAGGAAAACCAATAAGAAAAGCTAATATGGTGGCTGCTGCTGCGATCAGAATTGATTTAACCAAAACACCTATATAGAGGGAATCAAGAGCCCGAGTGTAATTTTCAGTGGTAAAGATAAATTCGATTCCGCCATATGTACCTCGCGACAAGAATGTGTAGGCGATGATGAATCCCAGCGGGATCAACATAAATGCGGTGATGTATGTAAGACCTGGAACTAAGAAGACGGCGCGCGAAAGAAGAGCGCGACGCTTGATTGCGTCGCGCCCTTCTGACTTAACCGCTAGAGCCATTTAGTAATTCGTACTAATTAATTGGCCGTTACTTCAGTGGCAATCCGTGTATAGAGAGCAGATGCCTCACCGAGGTCAACAATGCCTTCACCCTTAAGTAGTTCTGCTGGAGTGATACCCATATTTGGGAAATCTCCAACGAGGGCTGGTAATGATTTTTCCATTGCTGGAATGTTAGGAACCTTGTAAAGAATATTGTCGACTACCCATGAGTGAACATCCTTATCAAGGATGTAGTTAATGAGTGCATGAGCAGCTTCTTTATTCTTAGAAGTCTTAAGAATCACCATTGTGTCAGCCCAGAGATCTGAGCCTTCCTTTGGAACTACGAATTTAATGTTCTTATTTTCGGCAATTCCATAGTTACACCAACCATCCCAGGCTTCCACCATAACGGCTTCACCTGAAACGAGGCGCGAATAGAAAGTTGTGTCATCGTAGGCCAAAAGGTTTGACTTAGCTTTAATGAGTAGGTCCTTAACCTTGCCCATTTCTGCTTCATCTTGAGTATTAACTGAAAAACCAAGTGCCTTTTGTGCTGGGAGCATTAACCAACGCTCAGTAGCAAGCATTGTTACTTTGCCCTTGTACTGTGGCTTAGGCATCAACAAATCATTCCAACTTGTTGGCTCATTGCCCTTCATCAAATCTGCGCGATAGCAAATACCAGTTGTTCCCCATGAGTAAGGCATCGAGTACTTATTGCCCATGTCATAAGAAAGCTGAGCAGCTTCTGGAACGAGGTTTGCTGCATTTGGAATAAGTGACTTATCCAAATTTTCAATCAAGCCTTGCGCAGCAAGTGCCTGTGCAAATTGACCAGAAACGAATGCAACGTCAATTCCCGAATCTCCACCAGCTGTGAGCTTGGCCATGATCTCTTCATTGGTTGCGTGGTTAGTAATTGTTACTTTGGTGCCAAATTGTTCTTCAAACTTTGCGGCGAGATCTTCTGGGTAATATGCAGCCCAGTTACTCACAGTCAGAGTTTGCGTGCTGAGATCTGCATCTGGATCAAGTGCGGTGGCACCAGAATCCGAACTGCTACATGCAGTAAGTCCGAGCAATAGTCCGGCAACTGCTGTTGCGGCCACTGCTGTGCGTGAAATTCTCATGAAGTTCCTCTCAAGAAATGCACCCGCACTGGGCGCAAGGATTATTCATAACCCTAGAGAAAAAATGGCCATTTTTCTAGGGTTGCTCCCGGAAAATTCCTGCGTGGTTTACAACTTCGGCGCTGTGTTGTTGGATTAGCCCCATGACTTCGCACAAATTAACCATCCTTTTCATGCCCGAGTCCGCCTATGGCCCAACCAACCAATGCGTTGGTATCGGATACCGCCTGCTAAAAGCTGGCCATCGTGTGGTCTTTGCAGCCGAAGCATCATGGGAAGGCAAATTAAAAGCACTCGGCTTTGAAGAAGATTTAGTTAATTTAGCGCCGCCAGCCCCAGCAGATTCTGATTCAGATCCTGGACAGTTTTGGACGGATTACATTCGCGATACTTCCCCTGAATTTCGCAAGCCAACTATTGAACAACTAGAAACATTTATCAAACCAACATGGCAAGCACTCATTGATGGCGCAATGTATTGCGAACCACAATTGCGCGAGATCATTAAGCGCGTAAATCCTGATGTCATTGTCGAAGATAACGTTGT
>JBEENC010000018.1:0-12936 GCA_041192285.1 Actinomycetota bacterium | reverse complement strand
GCGCCACCATTTCGCATTTTGGCCAGCATTAATCCGGCGACTGCGGCCGGAATGTCTGCATCTTCAAAGATAACAAATGGTGCGTTGCCGCCGAGTTCCATAGAACAACGAATAACTCGATCAGCAGCTTCTCGGATGAGAACGCGGCCAACTTCGGTGGAACCTGTGAATGACAAATTCTTTACTCGTGGATCGTGCAAAATCTTTGAAATAGATTCGCCAACCTTTTGAGGAAGGATGACGTTGATTACTCCCTTAGGAACACCAGCGCGTTCCATGATGTCAACGATTGCGAGGGCTGTGAGTGGAGTTTCAGATGCTGGTTTTAAAATCATTGTGCAGCCCGCTGCAATTGCTGGACCAATCTTGCGTGTGGCCATTGCGGCTGGAAAGTTCCATGGAGTAATAAGAAGTGAGACACCAATTGGTTGGTGAGTTACGAGAATTCGTTTGTCACCACTTGGTGACTTACGAAAATCTCCAGGAACACGCACTGCTTCTTCTGCGAACCAACGAAAGAACTCTGCAGCGTACATAACTTCACCTTTGGCATCGGTGAGTACTTTTCCGTTTTCTTTAGAGACGATAGTTGCAATTGAATCAGCTTCGGCGACCATAATTTCAAATGCTTTGCGCAAGATTTCAGAGCGAACACGTGGTGCAGTCTTTGCCCAATCGGCTGCGGCGCGGTCGGCGGCTGCTACGGCAGCTTCACATTCTTCGGGGCCAGCAACGGCTACTTCTGCAATAACGGAACCATCACTTGGATCGGTGACAGGCATTGTTGCAATGCCATCTACCCATTGACCATCGATATACATCTTTGTGCGCATAAGATGAGCCTACTATGGCTAAGTCGTGGACTGATGGGGCACCAGAGCCCCAGATTTTGCGGGAGCAAATCCCTGCGCGCGATCCCATCAGCTACCGAATTAAAAAGTTTGTTCTTGGCACCCCATTAAACCGCCACTCTCTCGGTGATCAACGCTTATCCAAGAAAAACTCCTTTGGAATTCTGGGCTCGAACTGTGTGTCCTCATCAGCATATGGTGGCGAACAGATTCTTGTGGCACTCGTTCCCGCTTTTGGGTTAGCAGCATTTGCAATATTTACTCCTTTAGTCAGCGCCTTACTTGTAATGCTTGTGATCGTCGCCTTTTCCTATCGCGATGTTATAAATACCTACACACGTGCTGGTGGCGCTTATGTTGTGGCGCGCGAAAACTTTGGCATGAATGTTTCCTTGGTGGCAGCCATCGAGTTGATGTTTGGATACATCATCACCGTTGCTATTCAATCAGCTGCTGGTGTAGCCGCAATCATCTCTGCTTTTCCCACTCTGACTGCATATAAAGTGCCTCTTACTTTACTCATCATTGTGCTTTTAACATTCGTTAATTTACGTGGAGTAAAAGATGCGGGAGTTATCTTTGTTCTTCCTTCATACATATTTATTGCTTCTATGTCTGTCGTGTTTATTATGGGTATCTACCGAAAAGTTAATGGTTCATTACCTGAATACGCCACAAATACTCCTGGATTACTTCCGCTAGGTGAAGAGCAAGGTCTTATAACTTTTGCAGCAATTCTCATGATTTTAAAAGCCTTTGCAAATGGCAGCGCCTCTCTTACTGGTCTAGAGGCGGTCTCAGATAGCGTTTCACTATTTCGCTCGCCAGAACACGTAAATGCACGACGCACATTTACGTGGATGGCGATCACTTTGTCCTTTCTTATCATCGGAATCGGATGGTTGGCATACCAAACCCTTGCTGTGCCTTACCAATCAGGAACTCCCACTGTTATTTCTCTAGTTGCTCAAGCAGCGCTAGGTTCAACTCTTACCGGTGAAATCTTTTACTATGTAGTTCAAGCTGGCACCATGCTTATTCTTTTTGCTGGCGCAAATACTTGCTATAACGCCTTTCCAAACATGGTTAATGTGATTGCCAATGATGGATTTCTTCCCAAGCGCCTGACAGCGCGAGGGCATAAATTAGTCTTCTCAAGTGGCATCCTCTTCATAGCAGTGACTGCTTCAGTACTAGTTATTGTCTCCGGGGCAAGCATTACTGTGCTTGCCGCTATATATGCCATCGCAGTATTTATTGGATTTACTTTGACCGGATTCGGTATGGCAAAAAAGACCCTCAAAGACAAAGCTGGGGTCAAATCGATTGTTCACATACTTGCAGGCTCTGTCTCTGCATTTACCGTTGCAGTTCTAGCGATCACTAAGTTTTCAGAGGGAACCTGGTTAGTAGTCATTGGTACACCTATAGCTCTTATGGCGATGAGAAATTTTAACAAGCAGTATCGCAAAGAAGAGCAAGCCCTTGTCTTCCAATCACATGATGCACGCGCAACAACAATCTCTAGGCATAACGTGACCGTACTAGTAGACACTGTCGATATCGCAACAATTACAGCAGTTAGATATGCCAGATCGCTCAAACCACATACTTTGCGAGCAGTCCACTTTGTACTAGATGATAAGAAGGCCCATGAAATCTCACTTCAATGGCAACAAAATCCCGCCTTTGATGATGTCACTCTTGAATTAGTTGATTGTCCAGATCGCAGACTTCCTCATGCTGCACTTGAATACGCCGTGCGCATGACACAAAAGCCAGACATTGAGTTAACACTTCTACTTCCTCGACGTGCTTACTCTGGTTTTCTCAGTCGACTTCTTCATGATCAAACTGCAGAAAAAATTGCAGCACCGATTTCTCAACTACAGCGAGTAGTTGCCACGATTGTTCCATTCGATGTGAGTCGCATTCTCTCCAGTACTCCAAGCCAGGACAATGAAGCAATTAGAGAGACAGTGCCCGTTAAGACAGCAACCTTTAAACCAGTTGCTACGCCAGCATCTGCCGGTCCTATTAGTCACTACGCAGAAGATATGACACCTATTGGCGCTGTGCAGTGGCGAAAGCGTGCACACGTGCAGGGCAAGGTTGCATCGATTAAAACTGCGCCGAGTGGATCAGCGCCTTTATTAGAAGTTGAATTATGGGATGAAAGCGGTGGAATCACACTTCAATTCTTGGGCCGTCGCGAGATTGCTGGCCTTGAAGTGGGTTCTGAACTACGTGCTGAAGGAATGGTCGGCGAAGAAAATGGTTCGCTACAGATTCTTAATCCATCCTATGAATTATTGGCCTGAGCGAAAAAAATCACTCAACAAAGCTGCACACTCTTTTTCAAGAACGCCTGATTCAACTTCAACGCGGTGAATAGCCCGGGGATCTCGTAATACATCCCACACCGAACCTGCAGCCCCTGCTTTCTCATCCCACGCACCAAAGATAACTTTAGAAATTCTTGCTTGCGCAATTGCACCAGCACACATCGCACATGGTTCGAGTGTGACAACCAGAGTGTGATTATCTAAGCGCCATCCGCTTGTTGCGGCTTTACGCATTGCAACAATTTCTGCGTGCGCAGTTGGATCTGATTTTGCTTCACGCTCATTTGTGCCGCTCGCAATTATTTTGCCAGATGGGTCAATTACTAGTGCACCAACTGGGACATCACTGGATGCAAGGCTTTGTTGCGCAACAGCGATTGCTTCGCGCATTAATTCAACAGATGTCACAGTTCTAATAACGCAGTAAACTGATCGCCAAAACCTAAACGGCTTGCAATCGCTTCGAGTTGTTCATCTGGAAATAACTCTGCATCATCGCAGAGTGCTGCCATCTCCATGTGATTCATACCAAGGTCTGCAAAAATATCTAGGTAGCCAACAGGAAATGGATCATCCTCTTCTTCTGGTGTATCAATCTCATTAATCTCTAAGAAGTCAGAGGCCACTGCGTAATCAAGTGCGCATGTCACATCACTGAGAAACATTGTGATGTGCGAACCGAGTACGCGAATTAACATAAAAAATTCTTCATCAATTGCAATTAAACCAATTGCGCCGCCATTGGTTTGTTGAGATTTAAGGCGATCAATTATTTGTGCAAGATCGTGTGCATCTGGAAGTAGCGCTAACGTCCATCGGCCATCTTCATGCCAGGCGGCAACGGCGATATCAACATCGTTAATGAGATCTGAGTTACTTATCAGTTCCATATCTCACCTCTCCCGCGCTAGAAAAGTACAAGGGCATCCTTACACTCATTTCAGGAGAATAAAAGCCCTGTACGCTATGGAACATGAAAGTTCACGTTGCCAACCACCCGTTGATTTCTCATAAATTGACCGTTTTGCGTGATGAAAGAACTGATTCGCCAACATTTAGACATCTCGTGGAAGAACTCGTAACTCTTCTGGCTTACGAAGCCACGCGTGATGTGCAGACTGTAAAAGTAAAAATTAAAACTCCGGTGACAGAAACAGTGGGCCTGAAGATGGCGTCTCCGCGTCCGATTGTTGTGCCAATTCTGCGCGCAGGTCTTGGAATGCTCGAAGGAATGTCTCGCCTTGTGCCAAATGCCGAAGTCGGTTTTCTCGGAATGGTGCGCGATGAAAAAACTTTGCAAGCGAGCACGTACGCTAACCGACTTCCCGATGATCTCTCTGGTCGCCACTGCTTTGTACTTGATCCAATGCTTGCAACTGGCGGAACTCTAGTTGCAGCACTTAATTACTTAATCGAGCGCGGTGCAACAGAGATAACCGCAATTTGTATCTTGGCCGCTCCAGAAGGAATCGCAACAATGGAGAAAGCATTTGCAAATGCAAAAATTCCAATCACAATTGTTACTGGCGCACTCGATGAAAAATTGAATGAGCGCGGTTATATCGTTCCTGGTCTTGGAGATGCTGGCGATCGCTTGTACGGTGTTGTGTAAATGGCATTCACAAGTCCTGGCTATGGCATAACAATTCGTGTTGAAGGTTCACCTTCTCTACAACCTGTTGCACTTATTACTTCTGCGATTACAGGCGCTGGTGCAACTATTACCGCACTTGATGTTGTTGAATCGCTATTAGAAAAAGTTGTTATTGACGTCACGTGTGACACGGTTGATGCTGATCATGCAGATCAAATAACAAAAGCAATTAGTGCGCATAAAGGTTTAGTTGTCCGCAAAGTTTCAGACCGCACATTCTTATTACACTTAGGTGGCAAACTAGAAGTTCACTCCAAGGTGCCCCTTAAAACTCGAGATGATTTATCTCGTGCATACACACCAGGTGTTGCACGTATTTGCCAAGCAATTGCTAATGATCCAGCTGATGCGCGTCGCTTAACAATTAAGCGAAATACCGTGGCTGTTGTCACTGACGGCTCTGCTGTTTTGGGCCTTGGAAATATTGGTCCTGCTGCAGCGCTTCCTGTGATGGAAGGCAAGGCCGCACTCTTTAAGCGCTTTGCAGATGTTGATGCGTGGCCAGTCTGTCTTGATACACAAGATGTCGATGAAATTGTTCGCACCGTGCAATTGATTGCACCTGTCTATGGCGGCATAAATCTTGAAGATATTTCTGCGCCACGTTGTTTTGAAATCGAAGCGCGTCTGCGTGAATTACTAGATATTCCTGTATTCCATGATGACCAACATGGCACTGCAATTGTTGTGCTCGCAGCCCTTCGTAACTCACTTAAGTTGGTTAAGAAGAATTTATCTGATGTCAAGATTGTCTTAAGCGGTGTTGGCGCTGCAGGAAATGCTGTCGCGCGTTTGTTGCTTCTAGATGGTGCAAAGAACATTATTGGCTTTAACCACAAGGGCGTAATCCATCCTGGAATGAAAAGCGATGACCAGATGCAGCAGTGGTTTATCGAACATAGCAATAAAGATAATTTCCAAGGTTCGATGTCAGAAGCACTTGTTGGCGCAGATGTCTTTATCGGCGTGAGCGCTTCAAATATCTTGGTTGAATCAGATATCGCTGCAATGGCTAAAGGCTCAATTGTTTTCGCATTAGCTAATCCAGATCCTGAAATAGATCCAGCACTTGCTCGTAAGCACGCGACAGTTGTGGCAACAGGTCGCAGTGATCAGCCAAATCAAATTAATAACGTTCTAGCTTTTCCTGGAATCTTCCGCGGTCTACTCGATGCAAATGCTCACAAGATTACCGATGAGTTATTAGTTGCTGCAGCAACGGCGATTGCAGATTGTGTTTCACCAGAACAGCTCAATACTTCTTTTATTGTTCCTAGCGTCTTTGATCCACAAGTTGTCACTGCAGTTGCAGCGGCTGTAAGGAAATCGGTTTGATCGAGTTAGCCGCTTCCTTTGATTCTCAACTTTCATCCCTTGCGCCATTTATTTTCTATGTAATCGTTGGCGCAATTGTATTTGTTGAAACAGGCATATTGCTTGGGTTTTTTTTACCTGGAGATTCCATACTCTTTAGCGCAGGACTTGTTGCAGCTGCACATGGCAATATAAATATCGTCATTTTGGTAATGGTTATTTTCCTTGCTGCGTTCTTTGGCGATCAGGTGGGGTTTGTTATCGGCCGCGTGTACGGTCGCCCCTACTTAGAAAAACGTAATTCAAAACGAATTCAATTCATGATTGCTCGCGCAGATCGTTTCTATGAACAAACAGGGTGGTGGGCAGTTGTCACCGCTCGATTCTTTCCGTGGATTCGTACATTTGTTCCACCCATTGCTGGTGCATCACGAATGAATTACTACCAATTTCTTTCAGCTAACGCACTCGGTGCATTGTTATGGGGAGTGGGAATTACACTCGCTGGTTTTTATGCAGCAACACTGCCGTGGGTAAAGAGTTCAAGCTACGCGATTGCTGCGTTTTTCATTTCTGCTTCTATCGCTTCAATGGTTTGGAACTATTTACGCCGCCCACAAGAACCCCAAGAAAAGTCATAACTATTCCGCTGACTAAGTAGGTAGAAACTCTTACACCTTGTGTTGGCGAAATTATGTCAATCAGCAATGCACCAACGAGTGTTCCACCCGTACTAAATAATGTGAAGGTCAGAACGCCTAGATGCTGAACAATTGTTGATGTAAAAGCAATATAGATAACGCCGATAGTTCCACCCATATAAATCCACCATGGTCCATGCGGAAATGGAACAAATTTAACTTTACCAATTGCAATTGCGATTAATAAAACAATTCCCAAGGCGCCAGAGCCCATAATGAAGTTAAGAAGTGATGTTGTAAAACTCTGTTGTGAATGTTCGTTAATCAGACCATTCATTGCCCGTTGCACCCCAACAATTGCACCTGCTAAACCTGCAAAAGCCACTGCAATCAGAGACAAATCTTTTGCATCAATTCGATCTAACACAGAAACAAAGACTGCTAATACAGTCACAACGGCGGCAGCGATGCGACGTAGACTTATTGGTTTCTTTCCACCACCTGTTAAACCGATGCGATCGACAATTAGTGAGGTTGCGCCCTGTCCTGCAATAGATGCCACTGAATAGATTGCAACACCGATTAAAGGAACAATTTGTGTTTGTACTGCTACAAAAGCGCCACCGAGTGCGCCAGCAAAGAGTGTCCATGGTGCTATTTCTTTGGCAGCCACAGCTGTGCGTAATTTTTTTACACCCGCTCTGATTCCTGGATGAAAAATTGTAATGATCGCAATTAATATAAACCCTGATGTAAAAGAGATAAAGGCTGCTTGTAATCCATTATTTAGCCGCAGAGATAATTCACCATTTGTACGGGCTTGTAAGGAAATAAGAATTCCAGAAAGGGCAGCCAATAAATCTAGGCGCATTATGAATGCGTACCGTTGAACTCCCGCTTATCTGCGATCCAATCCATCAGTGCAAAGAGAACTCCTGATGCCACAAATGTTAAGTGAATAGCGATTCGCCAAATTGTGCCCTCGCCCACTTCAGCTTCTCCAGATAGCTCAATAAAGTCTTTAAGCAATTCGATCACAGAGATCGCAACGAGTGAACCAATTAATTTAATTTTAAGTCCACTAAAGTCAATTGTTCCCATCCAATGTGGACGATCACTTGAATCTGCTGCTGCATCGATGCGAGAGACGAAGTTTTCATATCCTGCAAAAATAACCATGAGAATCAGATTTGCGAGAAGTGTGAGATCAAGGAGAGCTAATAAATCTAATGTGAAGGTGCTGGCATCTGACTTACCAATATCTTGGGCAAGATGGATGAATTCGATAATAAATCGATAGGCAAGCAATACAAGCGTTCCAACGAGGCCAAGATAAAGAGGTGCCAATAACCAACGAGCGCGGAAGAGGATGACTTCTATTGTGTGTACGACTTTATTCATGGGCGAAACTTTACTCAAATATCTAACGCGGTTGTGGCATGGAGCCACTCTTCTTCTTTCGTGTTCTTATCCCCACGTAATTCTTCGAGTTTTGTGGTGATTTCTATGAGACGTGCGGCATCAAATCCTGCATCGCTCTGTTCTTCCAGAAGTGCGCTGATTTGTTCATCCAATTTCACCAATTGTTTTTCAAGGCGCGCTACATCTTTCTTCAGTTGTCTCTGTTCGGCGGCACTTGATGTGCCTTTATTAATTGAACCTGCTTTATTGGCGGATAAAGCATCCTGGCGCTGTTCGAGGTATTGATCCACGCCACGCGGTAAATCACGGAGCACACCATCGCCCAGTAATCCAACAAAGCGATCGCAGACGCGTTCAAGGAAGTATCTATCGTGGGAAACCACAATAAGTGTTCCGCCATAACTATCTAATAAATCTTCTAACTCTGTCAGTGTTTCGATATCAAAATCATTTGTTGGTTCATCGAGTAGCAAAACGTTAGGGCTATCCATTAATAAGCGAGTGAGCTGCAGGCGACGTTTTTCTCCCCCAGATAGATCGCCAACCGGGGTCCACTGTGAATCGCGATCAAATCCCAATCGTTCACATAATTGTGATGCCGATAGTGATTTTCCGTTTCCGAGTTCCACGTGGTTGGCAATTTTTTCTACTGCTTCAAGTACGCGCCACGTTGGATCTAGTTCGTGTAAGTGTTGTGTAAGAAATGCCGCTTTAACGGTTACGCCTGTGACAAATTTACCTGCAGATGGTTGTAATTCTCCAACCAACATTCGCATCAGTGTTGTTTTACCGGCACCGTTTATGCCAACGATTCCGATGCGATCACCTGGGCCAATGTTCCAGTACAAATCATCGAGTAATAATTTATCTCCCGCGCGTAGTTGTACGTGGTGAGATTCATAAACAGTGTTACCTAATCTATTTCGAGCAAACTTAAGTAATTCGCCTTGATCACGTGGTGCGGGCTCTGCAGAAATCAATTCATTTGCAGCATCGACTCGAAATTTTGGTTTGGTTGTTCGTGCGGGTGCGCCACGACGTAGCCATGCTAATTCTTTGCGAATTAAGTTATTGCGGCGTGCATCCATTGCATTTGCTTGGCGAGCGCGCTCTGCTTTGGCTAAAACGAAAGCGGAATATCCACCGTCATACTCTTCGACTTTGCCACCAACGACTTCCCAGGTGCGCTCAGTGACAGCATCTAGAAACCAACGATCGTGAGTAATTACAGCAAGTGCTAAAGATTTACGGGAAAGTAAATGATTTGCAAGCCATGCAACGCCTTCCACATCGAGGTGATTTGTTGGCTCATCGAGCAAAATTAAATCAAGTCCATCGATTAATAACCGTGCTAATCCCACACGTCGGCGTTCTCCACCGGAGAGAGTTCCGAACTTTCTCTCAAATAGATGGTCATCAAAACCACCGAAGAGGCCTGTAAATACTTCGCGAATTCCGGCATCACTTGCCCATTCATGTGTTGGTTTATTTCCAAGAACAACATCTCGTACAGTTGCATCAGTTGGTGCATTGTCTACTTGTGACAATAAGCCGATGTTGGTGTCATTTGATTTAGTGACGCGTCCAGCATCTGGTGATTCAGTGCCAGACATAATTTTCATCAGCGTGCTTTTGCCGCTGCCATTTTTGCCGACGATTCCGATGCGATCACCTTCTGACATACCAAGTGATACGCGTTCTAAGAGCGGGCGAATATCGAAAGCCTTTGAGACTTCCTCTAAATTTAGAAGATTGCGCGCCATGGTGTCAGAGCGTACCTTTCAACCATGAATGTCACTGACCGCCAATACGCCTTGGATCTGGATAGGAACGATCCATTGGCACACTTCAAATCTAAGTTTGTGGTTACTGACCCAGCAATGTGCTATCTCGATGGAAATTCACTCGGCCGACTTCCCCATGCAACTGTTGTTGCTGTAAATGATTTATTAACGAAGGAGTGGGGACCAGAAGTTGTTATGGGCTGGAGCCACTGGGTTGATGAAGCGCAACCAGTTGGAGATCTCATCGGTGAAGCAACTCTTGGCGCTGCAAAAGGACAAGTGCTTGCCTGCGATACAACATCAGTTAATTTTTATCAGCTCTGCATGGCTGCAATCAAAGCACGTCCGGGTCGCAAAACAATTATTACGGATGCAGCTAATTTTCCAACTGATAGATACATCCTTGATGGAATCGCAAAAGATTTCGGAATGAATTTGGTTTTAATTGATAATGAATCTGCAGGAGCAATCAAGCACGAGCGAATTACCGCAGACATTCTTGCGCCCTACTTAAATGATGATGTCGCACTCGTAACTCTTGAAGTTATTCAATATCGCTCTGGTGCTCGAACTGATATTAAATCCATCACTGATTTGGTTCGCTCTCACGGTGGATTAGTTCTCTGGGATGCCAGCCACGCAGTTGGAGCAATTGAAATGAACTTTGATGCCAACGGTGTCGACTTAGCTGTGGGCTGCACATATAAATATGGAAACTCTGGACCAGGTGCACCAGCGTGGTTATATGTAGCAAAGAAAATGCAGAAAGAGTTGCAGGTTCCGATTCAAGGATGGTTCTCACAATCTGATCAATTTGGGATGGGACCAGTCTTTGAAAAAGCTGATGGTATTCGCGGTTTCCAAATTGCTAGTCCTTCATTGATTGGTCTGCGTTGCATTAAAACTTCTTTTGAAATAATTAAAGAAGCGGGCATTGATGCCATCGCACATAAAGCTGCAGTTGGCACGCAGATGATGATTGATTTATACGATGCATGGTTAGCTCCACTTGGAATGCAATTAAACACATCGCGCGATCCCAAAGAGCGTGGTGGACATATTTCATTGGTGCATCCTGATGCAGCGCGCATCTGTGTGGCGCTTCGCGAATTTGCCAATGTGATTCCGGATTACCGCACACCTAATTCAATTCGCTTAGCTATCTCGCCACTTCCAACGTCATACGTTGAAGTCTGGGATGGTTTCGAGCGAATCAGAGATTTAGTTTCCACACGCCAATACGAGAAGGTTTCAGAGACGGGATCACGAGTCACATGAGCGAATCAAAGAATTTCGATTCAGCAATGACATATACGTCATACCTTGCAGTCGATGAGTTATTGCAATTACAGCGCCCGCTCTCTGATGGGCCAGAACACGATGAGATGCTCTTCATTATTATTCACCAGACTTATGAGTTGTGGTTTAAAGAACTTATTCACGAGTTTAAACAAGCACAGCGCGCACTCGAAGATGGCGATACTCATTATGCACTTGCCATCTTGGGTCGAATTCGAACGATTATGAAAGTCTGTGTCGCACAGATAGATATTTTAGAAACAATGACGCCGCTGCAATTTAACTCTTTCCGCGGATATTTATCATCATCTAGTGGATTTCAATCGGCGCAATTTAGAAAAGTAGAAGCCTTACTTGGCCGCCGCGATAGCAAAATGGCTGGGCACTTACCGCCAGATATCCAAAAAGATATTGCAGAAATTACATCTGGTAATTCCATCTGGGATTCAGCGCTTATCTATTTACATAACGCTGGCCACACAATGCCTGCTGCTATTTTAAATCGCAATAAATCAGAGCAATATGTTGCTAACAAGGGCGTACAAGATGTTTTGTTGGCAGTGCATCAAAATGATCCTGAACGTGCAATGATTTGTGAACGCTTAGTTGATATCGATGAAGGTATTCAAGAGTGGAGATATCGTCACGTAAAGATGGTGGAACGCACTATTGGTCAGAAAATGGGAACTGGTGGTTCTAGTGGCGCCGAATATTTGCGCTCCACTCTCTTTAATCCAGTCTTTGCAGACTTATGGGAGATTCGTTCTCGCTTTTAGTTCTTGCGTTTTCTAATTGCAATCAGTGGCGGGTTATAGGCGGTATATGCAATCTCTTCGCGGCGTTTTTTATAAGCATCAGATGCACCAACAATCATGTGCTCGAATCTCACTTCACCTTTAACCAGATCACGTAATTCGGCAGATGTTGTTGCTTGGCTGAAAATTGGTGCGACCTTTGCCATCTTTGCAGCATCTGGGTGTGGCCTAAATTTGCGGTAGATAAGTGCTATACGACGCAGGCCAATGTAAGCAATATGGCGCATTCCACGATTGATGTGCTCTTGAAGCATTAATCGTCTGTAGGTAAGGGAGCCAGGCTTAATAGCAGATTGATCTGCGATGAGTTTTAAGAAGATCTGTGCGATCTCAGAGCTACCGGAAACTTCGGCAAGTTCTGCGCACTTAGCTGTGAGTGATGCTCGTACTTGTGGATCTTGTAATTTCTTAACTGTTGCTGTGATATCTGCCAGATCTGCTTGATCAGCGCGTAGTGAAAAACCAAAGTCATGACACCACTGTGCGCGTGCTTCTTGGTCATCTGTTCCACGAATATTAGATACAAAGACAGTTGGGATCTGAGCTGGCAATAACTCGTGTACGCCGTTATATCCGGTTGCACACACACTTGCATCAAATGCGCGTAGAACTTGTGCCAATGGAAAATAACGGACAACTGTGAGATCTAGTCCTGCTGGCGCAAGGGAATTGCCATCTTTATCCATTGGCTTCTTTGTAAGGACTACTTGTAAATCTTTCCAGCCTATAAGTCCTGCAAGGGCTGCTGTCATCTTTTCATTGACATCGCTATCGCCTGTTCCAAGTTGTACTAATACTGCAGGGCGATCAG
>JBEENC010000017.1:0-13454 GCA_041192285.1 Actinomycetota bacterium | reverse complement strand
GAAACTGTTGCGCCATCATTGAGTCCGGCAGCATTTCCGGCAGTGACTCGACCAGCAGGTCGAAAGGGTGTTTTCAGCGCTGCAAGTGCTTCCATAGTTGTGCCCGGACGAGGTGGTTCATCAACTGTTGCAATTGACCAACCGAGCTCAGGGTTTCGTGTGGCAGTGGGAATCAAATCTTTTTGTATTTTTCCTTCTGCATACGCTTTCGCAGTTTTTTCTTGAGAACCGAGTGCGTATCTATCTGCACGTTCTTTAGTAATTGCAGGGAAGCGATCGTGTAAACGCTCAGCAGTATTTCCCATTGCTAGTGCATCTTGTTCAACAATTTTTTCTGCAAGATAACGTGGATTTGGATCCATACCTTCGCCCATTGGGTGATTTCCCATATGTTCTACGCCGCCTGCAATTGCGAGATCGTATGCACCCATTGCAATCGAACCAGCAATAGTTGTCATGGCAGTTAACGCACCAGCGCACCAACGATCAATGGAATAACCAGGAACAGAATTTGGTAATCCAGCTAGAAGCGTTGCACTTCGTCCAATGTTCATTCCTTGGTCGCCACTTTGGGTTGCGGCTGCAATTGCTACGTCATCAATATCTGTGAGTGCAATCTTTGGATTACGCTCTAGAAGTCCACGCATCGCACGAACAATCAAATCATCGGCGCGTGTACCGGCATATAAACTGCCAGCTTTTCCAAATGGAGTACGTACGGCATCGACTAAAACCACTGAACGTGACATCTCAGACTTCTCTCTATGGGCTCCTGTATTAGGTACTCATAGGTTACTCGTGAGTAGCCAAAAGTGAAAGAACTACGCTGAAATAAGATCTTTCTTTAAAACGCGAGCAGGTTTCAAGTAAAGCCAGAGGATGATTCCAATGTAGGCACCTGCCACAATGAATTGCAACCATGAGGTTGTCGTGTCAAATCCGATGGAACCTGCAAGCACGCTGGCCAGGATTGAATCCTTTGCCATCCAACTTGTGACATCCCAAATAAATGATTCGGCTCCTGGGAGCCAACCCAACTCTTGATACTCATGAATCCCATAGGAGAGAACACCGGCTGCAACAACAACGAGTGCGGTTCCAGTGATCTGGAAAAATTTACCAAGATTAATCTTGACCGAGCGGTTATAAATTAAATAACCAAGAGCAATTGCTAAGGCAAGGCCGAGCACTAGTCCAACAGTGGCAGAAGAAGCAGCGCCTACAGTTTTAAAGTTTGTATAAATAAATAACGCTGTTTCTAGACCTTCGCGAACAACGGCCACAAAGGCAGTAACTGCTATAGCCAGAGAACCCGCTCCAACGGCTGAATCAACTTTGCCATGAAGTTCATCGCGCAAGCCACGTGCTGCTCGCTTCATCCAAAAGACCATCCACGTTACGAAACCAACTGCTAAGAAAGAAGTTGTACCAGCAAAGAATTCTTCCCCTCTTTCAGAGAGCTCTGCTGATGTAAATGAGAGAAACCCACCGAGTGCGAGACTTGCAGCAATTGCTGTGCCCACGCCGATCCATAAAGGAGTGAGCAAGTGATTGCGACCTGTTTTTACAAGGTAGGCAACAAGGATTCCAACGATGAGGGCAGCTTCTAGGCCTTCGCGTAGCGCGATGAGAAATGTACTTAACATGGCAATAATCTAGAGCGATGTAGCGATTTACGCAACTCAAACGTTGCGTAAATCAATCTACGGCTGGCTCAGATTCTGGGGTCTCTGGTACGGGAATTTCCCTAGGTTCGCGCTCAAGGAGGGCTGCAGCGACGGGTTCTGCCACGATTTCGACCTGCCAGGGCCTGGCGCCGAGTGCTGCCATAGCTTCTGCCACAGCCGCCACATCAAGGGCCGCGGTACTTGCAGCCGGTGGCGCCCAACATATTCGCCGGATTACTTCAGGGGAGATTAAGTTCTCAGCTGGAATGGATAAGTCGTGGGCCAGAGTTTCAACTGCAAATCTGACGTGTGTAAGTGGTGCGTATTTTTCTGGAAATCTTTCTCGCCACAATTTAATTGGAGGCAATGTATCGGCACCGGATTTCATCGGCGGCCACTGATCTTCTGGAGCATTTACCGCAGCTTCGATGGCGGTAATCCAGGTGGACATGTTTTCTGACCACCGCGCTCGCATACCTATTGGCCGCAGAGTTTTTTCGATATCTTTTTTTGTAATGGGTTTGTGAATTGCTAATTCAATTATTCCGGCATCATTGAGAAGTTTCCCACTGGAAATGTCATTGGTTTGCGCGATTTCATTTCGGGCAATCCATAAATTTTTAATTACCGCAATCTGGTCACGCTTTTTAATCTTGTGCATGCCCGATGTTCGTCGCCACGGGTCAATCCGAGGGGGAGCAGGCGGTGCCAATAAAATTGATGAAAATTCTTGTTCAGCCCATCCCAACTTTTTTGCCTCACTAAGTAATTCATACATCTTGTTTCGAAGCGGGATCAATAATTCAACATCTAATGCTGCGTAATTGAGCCAATCATGTGGCAAGGGACGAGTAGACCAATCAACTGCAGAGTGCTCCTTTGCAAGAGAAACACCCATCATTGATTCAAGAAGTGGACCTAACCCAACTCGGGGCAACCCAGCTATTCGTCCACCTAGTTCGGTATCAAATAACTTTGTGGGATTTATGCCAACTTCTCGTAAACATGGAAGATCTTGCGTGCTGGCGTGCAAAATGACTTCATCAGTATTGAGAAGATCATTGAGTTGAGTAAAAAGTGAATGACCCGGACCAAAAGGAATCGGATCTATTAGATGTAATCCGCCGCCCTCTCTTTTGATTTGAATCAGATATGCACGTGAGCTGTATTTGTATCCAGATGCGCGTTCGGCATCGACTGCAAATGGCCCACTTCCATTTTTCAAAGCATCCAAGGCTTGAAGAAATTTTTCTTCAGTATCGACAACTGGTGGGACGCCTGCTGCCGGCGTTAATAAAGGCACAGCCTCAGGAGTTTGTGGCGGTGTTTCGCTCATTCGTCATTTTCGCTTGGCAGAAGTAATTGCAGAAACGCCTTCTGGAACTGGTGGTAATCCTGAAACTTCGGCAATTAAATTGCACCAGCCTTGAATATGTTTTATCAAATCACGTGGATCTTCAACGATTGGACTCCAGGACGCACGAATTTCCATTTCAGATTCGTCATGGCGCGGAGATAATTTTCCAAAAGATGCACTTGAAACTCGCGTGACCGTTCCACTTGGGGCATTAAATGTGCAACCATTATTTGTGATGGATTCCAGAAACCAACTCCAACCCACTTCAGGCAAGAGAGGGTCTTCTTGCATCACTGGATCAACATCTGCACGAACAAATGTCACACATCGGAACTCACCCTCCCACGTGTCTTGTCCACCTGGCTCGTGCAAAAGTACAAATCGCCCAGAAGCCAATTCATCTTCGTCATCGCCCAGTAATCCATTACTCACATCGGCTGAAAACGCAAAGGAATACATAGCTAATTTTTGAGGTGCAGGAACTTCTTCGAGAATGATTTCTGGACGCGGAGTCAGTGATCGCAAGTGATCAATTAATTTATCAAAGGCAAATGAATCCACTGACTAACTCTAAATCGCCTTCTCCCAATTGAGTGGGAGGCAGGGCTGTACCCTGCGGTAATGGGTTCATTGCTAGCACTCTTGTCCAGCGCTCTTTGGGGTACTGCTGATTTCTTTGGTGGAAAATTAAGTAAGAAATACGCACCAATTCTTGTTTTAGGTATGACTCAGGCTATTGGTTTGTTATTTGGAATTACATTGGTGTTATTAAGCGGTGAATTATTTGGTTCCAATCCACCACATGCATTTGGCGATGGCGGATATTTCTTTGCTGGTGCAATTGCTGGCGTAATGGGTTATCTCGGTTTGATTTGTTTGTATGCAGGCTTATCTACAGGTCGCATGGGAGTTGTCTCACCCATTAGTGCACTCAGTGCGGTCATACCTTTGACTGTCGCACTTGTAAATGGTGAAGTATTAACCAGAGCGCAAGGAATTGGCGTCGTCATAGCTCTGGCCGGAGCATTTTGTGCAAGTGGTCCCGAACTATCGCAAGGATTATCTCCGAAGCCACTTTTCTTAGCACTCGGAGCCGCGGCTGGTTTCGGAACTGCAATGACTTTTATGGCAATTGGATCGCAATCAAGTGCATTGATGACAATGGTGATGATGAGGGCAACAACATTTATCGTAACTATTTTTTTAGTAATTAGATACAGAACAGTTGGAAACTTTGAAAAATCTGAGATTCCAATTCTGGTCTTTATTGGTGTTTCAGACTTCTTAGCAAATCTTTTGCTTGGCGTGGCCACCAATTTTGGATTGGTTTCACTAGTAATGGTTCTTGGGTCAATTTATCCAATTTTTACAGCGCTGCTAGCATTTAAAATTTTGCACGAACGCTTGCATCGCATCCAATATTTCGGAATTGTCTTAGCAGTTGCTGGAGTGGCTCTTATTTCTGCGTCTTAAAATGTGCTGTATAAAAAATAGTTTCGTCAATAAGTTTTTCTTCTAGAGTGTCAGCGCGAGTAAAATACTTAGCAAAATCAAAGAGGTCAGAGCCTCCACTGGCAGATGTAACACTGACTTCCAGCACATCAATGACATTGTTATCTAGTAAGTGCGAGATGAAAGAGCTGCCGCCTTCAATGAGAATGTTGGCCCCAAATTCTTTTGCGGCGTTGATAACTCCTTGCCGTGGTTCGATATTCCATACATGGGCTGCAGGCAGATTCGGATGATTTTTGCGTGAAATAACCACCAAGGGCACGGGAGTTTTTACATATCGCTCGTTTCGGGCGGTATTTCCACCGATGATGATGCAATCAACCATCCGACGACGTTTAAGAAAATTCTCCCTATCAGCAGCTGATGTCACCTTCGTGGAGGAGCCATCAATTGCGGTAGAGCCATCTGTGCCGACAACAATCGTTGCTGTGACGCTCATGACCCACGATCCTCCTATAAACCCTTGTCCTAATGATGTCAGTGCCTATCTCTATCGTAAGGCTCATGATCATTGACTGCGATAAATGTTTAAAGAAAGATATCGAATGCTCAAATTGCATTGTCTCTTTTTTCATTGGCGTGCCGGATAAATCAGAAATTTCGCCACAAGTGCACCGTGCAATCACTCTGCTGGCTTCACGTGAAATTACAAAAGATCTCAAGTTTGAGCCCGCAGAATGTGGAGACCAAACGGGATAGCACCCCGAAAAATCCCACTTTCTTGCCGATTTCTCAGGCTCATCTGGGCGATTGAGGTTGAGGCGCGCTCTCATGACAGGTTAACCTCGTAACCATGCCTTTCAATGACTATCGAGCAGGGAACAGCGTTGCACTTACAAGCACACTGATTTCAACTGTACGCATGGCGCCACCTTCAGGTTCGCGTGTAAAGCTTGCAACGATGGACATGGGTTGTAAGAAATTTAGAGGTGGCAAACGTTTATAAAAAAATTCTCTTTATAACAAATGATTTTGGCCCAAGGACAGGCGGAATCGAAACTTTTGTTATTGGCTTGATTGAGAGAATCAAAGAAAAAAAAGTAATAGTTTTTACATCTGCGCAGGGTGATACAGCGCAATATGACCAGCAATGGTTGAACAAATACGGTGTGCAAGTTATTCGCGATCGAAGCAAAATTTTATTGCCTTCGCGGCGGGTAACAAAAAAAGCGAAAGAGATTGTTGAGTTACATGGCATTGATGTGCTCGTATTCGGAGCTGCTGCGCCTCTTGCATTAATGGCACCGGCGCTTCGTAAATCTGGTATTAAAAAAATTATTGCTCTTACGCATGGCCACGAAGTGTGGTGGGCAAAAATTTTTCCATTTAATCTTTCGATGAGACGAATTGGTAAAGCCGTAGATCATTTAACTTATCTCGGAGAATTTACTAGAAATGCTATTGCGCGATCTTTGACCCAAAGAAGTGCTGATGCCATGGTCAAAATAGCACCAGGAATAGATACATCACATTTCATTCCGCAACCAGATGCTATGCAAAAACGCATCACACTCGGCTTAGAAGATAAGAAAATCATCATCAGTGTTGGTCGACTTGTTCATCGAAAAGGTCAAGATAAGTTAATAGAAGCGATGCCTGCAATTTTGCAGAAAGTTCCCAACGCGTATCTTCTATTAGTTGGTGAAGGCCCTTATCGATCTCACCTAGAAAAATTAGCGAAGAAATTATCGCTTAATGAAAATATAACTTTTGCTGGGCGAATTTTGTACGACAAGTTGCCAAGTTATCTTTCTGCGGCTGATCTTTTTGCCATGCCCTCTCGTTCACGTTTTTTTGGATTAGAAGTTGAGGGCCTTGGAATTGTTTATCTAGAAGCCAGTGCATGTGGGATACCCGTTGTTGCAGGAAATTCTGGAGGCGCACCCGATGCTGTACTTGATGGTCTTACGGGATTGTGTGTAGATGGCACCGATATTAATCAAATTGCACAGGCAGTGATAGATATCTGTAGCGATGCTAAGCGAGCATCAAATATGGGATCTGCAGGACGTAATTGGATTGTTGATCAATGGCGATGGGAAATTTGGTCTAAAGAATTTAATTCACTTTTAGTTGATTAGTAGACCATTTTTTCTCGCCACGACTATTGCTTGGATTCTATTTTTGGATTCAAGTTTTCTATAAATAGATGCCAGATGTGTTTTAACGGTTGCTTGAGTAATGAAAAGATGTAACCCAATATCGCCAGCACTCAACCCATCGGCTAGCTTTTGAAGAACTTGTGTTTCTCTCTGGGTGAGCGAGTTTGTTTGTAGATCTTTTTGAATTACACCAGAAATACCTTGAGCGCTAAATGACAAAGGTGAAACAGCAGAGTGTTCAATAGCAGAGATTAATTCAGCAAGGGGTGCGCTTTTTTCAACATAAGAACTAGCCCCAGATTTCATCACGGTGAGTAAAAAATCCTTTGCATTATTTAACGTGAGCACGACGATTCCAATGCGCTGTGAAATGGAACGTGCCCACACAACAATTTCTAATCCATTTCCGTCAGGAAGGGAGAGATCTACAACTATTACCTGCGGATTAGTATGTGCAATCTGTGCTCGAGCTTCGGCAATATTGGCTGCTTCACCAACGCAAATATGTCCTGCACGTGTCAGAGCAACTTTTACTCCAGCTCTTACACTTTCATGGTCATCAATTATTAATATAGTAAGTGGTTGCTTCATGAAGGTAAGGCAATTGAATAATTAGTACCTAGTGTTGTGCTCGACATGATTAATGTGCCATTAATTGAGGAACATCGCTCTTGAATTCCAAGGATCCCAAAACCCACTGGTTTATTTTTACTCATACCTTTTCCATTATCGTTATAGGTGTACAGATTGCCATTCTCGCTCTGCGTAATAGATATCTCTATAACGCTAGCCCCAGAATGCTTAATTGAATTGCGAAGTAATTCACGAGAAATTGCCAATAACTCTTCTTCAGCGCGGGTAGATAAGACAATATCCTCACACGCAATCTTTAATTCAACGGTTGATTTCAGTTCGAGCATAAGAGAACGCAGAGATTGCTCAAAAGAGAGTAATTCTTGAGCTCGTAAATTAAAAATTTCCCTTCGAACGCTTTCGATTAATGTCGAAACTTTGAAGAGAATCGTTCGTACTTCTATGCGCGTGCTAGATGGAGTACCGGGCGCAGCCAATAGCAGATCCAAGGAGTAAGCAAGTCCCACGAGATCTTGCGCTATACCGTCATGTAACTCTTGAGCGATTTTTATTCGCTCGCCTTGTGTCACCTAATCTGCAAAGAGGGCAGCGATATCTGCTGCGAATTCTTTTCCAATCACGTGGCGCTTCAACGAGAGTTTTGCAGTGAGATGACCGCCTGCGATGGTGAAATCAGTTGGCAGAATTCTAAACTTACGAATTGATTCTGCACGGCTCACTGCCTTGTTGGCTTCATCTACTGCTGTTTGAACCACGGCAACTAAATCTGGATCTGTTGTCAGGTCAGCAAGGGATGCACCCTCTTTTTTATTAGCTACGACCCAAGTTTTTAATGCATCTTGATCAATAGTTATGAGGGATGCAATAAATGGTTGATTATCACCAACGACCATGCACTGGCTGATCAGTGGATGAGCGCGCAATCTATCTTCAAGAACAGCTGGTGCAACATTTTTTCCACCGGCTGTAACAATAATTTCTTTCTTACGTCCAACGATGAAGAGGAACCCATCATCGTCGAGTTTGCCGAGATCTCCAGAGTGGAACCAGTTATCACCTGAAAATACTTCTGCATTTGCGGCATCATTTTTCCAGTAACCCTGCATAACGATTGGTCCCTTAATGAGAACTTCACCATCTTCAGCAATTTTTATTGTTGTGCCAGGAATTGGGCGACCAACTGAACCAACTCGAATCTTATGTGTGAGGTTAAGAGTTGCCCCGGCGGTTGTTTCAGTAAGTCCGTAGCCTTCAAGAATTGTGATGCCGGCGCCACGATAGAAGTGACCAAGTCGCTCACCCAATGGTGCGCCCCCAGAAATTGCAGCTTCTACACGTCCACCTAAACCAGTGCGAATCTTTGAGTACACAAGTTTGTCAAAGATCCCATGCTTTAACTTAAGCGCAGGTGAAATTTTCCCACTCTCAATTCCTCGGCTGTATTCAATTGCAATTTCTGCAGCTTTTCTAAATATCTTTCCCTTACCTGCTGCTTCAGCTTTAGCCTCTGCACCGTTATAAACTTTTTCAAAAATACGAGGTACTGCTAGTACGAAGGTTGGCTTAAAGGAAGCAAGATCAATTGGCAAGCGGCCAACAGGATCGCTGCAATGTGCCATGTGTAAACCTGCGGCAACAGAACCTAT
This sequence comes from Actinomycetota bacterium, assembly GCA_041192285.1. Lineage (GTDB taxonomy): Bacteria > Actinomycetota > Actinomycetes > Nanopelagicales > Nanopelagicaceae > Planktophila. The sequence goes on along the minus strand of JBEENC010000017.1, from coordinate 4,576 downwards.
TTGAACCATGCGTCCGAAGACGTGGGCTACGGGTAAGAATAAAAGTGTTGATCCACCAGGCTTGAGGAACAAATCATTTGCACCTTGCACAACGTTTCCGCACTCAGATAAGAAGTTCGCATGTGTTATTTGAACACCTTTAGGTTTACCAGTTGTTCCTGATGTGTAAATAAGAGTTGCTAAAGTTTCTGGCAAAAGAGCATTTCTGCGTTTTTCGATCTCTTCGTCGCTGACAGATGCTCCATCGTAGGCAAGTGTTGCTAGAACATTTTCTGTCATCGTCCACATACGTGTGGTGTGTGATGGTTGAACTGTTTTGACAAGATCTCGTAATGCGGGAGTTTCTACGATTATTGCAACCGCACCTGAATCATTAAGGATCCAATCAATTTGCTCAGCCGATGATGTGTCATAAATTGGAACAACACAGCCGCCGGCATACCAAATTGCAAAGTCTAAAATCGTCCATTCATAACGAGTGCGAGCCATGATTGCGACTCGATCACCGATGTTTATACCTGCAGCGACTAGTCCTTTTGCACTTGCACGTACTTCAGATTCAAACTCTTTTGCTGTAACACTCTGCCATCCATTACCGAGTGCACGTGAAAGCATCACGCGTTCAGGTTCGAACCATGCACGTTCTGATACAAGGTTTGTTAGGTTTCCAGCGCTGGCAATCGGCACAAGGGCCGGGACTGAGATTTCATTCATGTGGCTAACGCTAGCGCGACCGGGTTATTTTGCGAAAGAGGCAGTACTTAACGGTAGCCTTGGCCCATGAGCGAATTAAGCACTTCAACCATTTCTATAGACGCACCAGTTGACGCCGTGCGGGCCATCCTCTTTGATTTGGCGGGTTACCCAACCTGGTCAACTGCCATCAAGAGCGCCGAAGTTAAGGAGAGCGACGAGCAAGGCAGGGCAACTAGTGTGAAGGTTTCCATTGACGCGGGAATGATGAAAGATCGCGTGCTTCTTAATTACGACTGGAGCGGGGCACCTGAGAAACTTGAGTTTTCACTCGAGGATGCAGATTTATTGACAGCAATGAATGGCGCATACATCACCAAAGCAATCGATGCCGATACAACATCTGTTACCTACGAGCTCGGTGTCGAAGTTTCAATGCCAATTCCAGCGATGATGCGAACCAAAGCAGAAAAAGCCACAATAGATCAGGCGCTGGCGCAGCTAAAAGTACACGCTGAAAACTAGTTTTCAACGCGGCCCTTATGTCACTCACAATTGGAATTGACGTCGGTGGTACAAAATTATTAGGTGGCGTTGTCGATGAAAATGGAAATGTTCTCTCTCATGCACGAAGTGAAACACCGCGTGAAGGTGGCCGAAAACTACTTCAGAATATTGCAGATCTAGCAAAAGAATTAATTGCTGATAATAAAATTGAAGCTGTAGGACTCTCTGCAGCAGGCTTTGTTTCATCTGATAGAAAAACGATGTTAGCAGCGCCAAATATCGCCGACTGGAATGGCGTTAATCTTGATAAGGAATTAAACGATTTACTTGGCCTGCCTGTCGTTATTGAAAATGATGCAAATGCAGCAGCGTGGGGTGAAGCGAAATTTGGAGCAGGTAAGAATCAAGACCATGTAATGCTTTTAACAATTGGAACGGGTATTGGTGGCGGCTTAGTTGTAAATGGAGATCTTCATCGCGGAGCATTTGGTGTGGCAGCCGAATTTGGTCACCTACGTGTTGTTCCCGAAGGACATTTGTGTGGTTGCGGTGCACGTGGCTGCTTTGAGCAATACGCATCTGGAAATGCGCTATTGCGCCATGCACGTGAAGCAATTGCAGCTAGTCCAGAGCTGGCACGAAATCTTTTATCACGTGGTGACGGATCCGTTAATGGATTAACTGGCGCTGCAATCACAGATGCAGCGCGAGATGGGGATCCAGTAGCACTTGCAGCCTTTAACACAACAGCGCAGTGGCTTGGAGCAGGCATTGCAACCTTAAGTGTTGTTCTTGATCCCCGATTTGTAATCATCGGCGGGGGAGTAATTGATGCTGGCGATATTTTGCTCAAACCAACTCGTGAGGCCGTTGTGCGTTATATGCCTTTTTCTGGAAAACACCCTTACCCAGAAATTATTCCTGCAGCCCTTGGTAATAAAGCTGGCCTTATTGGCGTTTCTGATTTAGCTAGACGTTAAATTCTCGAGTTACTAAAGCTCAACCCCATCTTCTCTATTATTTTCATGTCGCAGCCAACGTTTTATTGCAATGCGCGCACTTGTAATAAAGTTTCTTAAACCGAGCCATGTAGGATTCGGTTCTTCAAAATGATTATCATCGAACTTATCTGCATTTTCTAAATCATCCAAATATGTATTTGGTGTTGATTCATCAAGTGATAAACCTGCAACCATGGATTCAAACTCTGAGTTTATGAGATCCATCTCATCATCGCTTGGATCCTTCGGTGCTGGGGTATCGCTCACGCTCAAATAGTGGCACAACGCAAGGTATCCACTAAATTAGGAACACTAGATTCAGGCGGAGTTTTGTGACGAGGCGGAGTGAAGATGAATGTAAACAATCTTCCATACGGGGTACTCCGTGCATTCCTGACTCCATTTTTGATGTTGGCTTTTCGTCCCAAGGTAAAAGGCTTGAGAAATGTTCCGGTCAGTGGTCCAGTCATAATCGCCAGCAATCATTTATCTTTCAGCGACTCTATTTTTATGCCACTTGTGGTTCCACGTAAAGTTACGTTTCTTGCAAAATCTGAATACTTCACATCCCCAGGACCAAAAGGTTTGCTCAAGAAGTTAACTTTTATTGCCTTGGGTCAAGTACCCGTTGATCGCTCCGGTGGTCGACGAAGTGAAGCGGCGCTCATTACTGGATTACAGATACTGGCAGAAGGGGAGTGTTTGGGAATCTATCCTGAAGGAACACGCTCTCCTGATGGACGTTTATACAAGGGACGCAGTGGAATTGCTCGTTTGGCAATTGAATCTGGTGCACCAATAATTCCAGTTGCAATGTTTAATACTGAAAAAATTCAACCTACTGGCAAAGTTATTCCAAAGATTATGAGAGTTAAAATGATTTTTGGCGAGCCAATGTTTTTTGAGGGAGACTCATCTGATTTACTGCATCTGCGAGATGTCACAGATCAGATTATGAAACAGATTCAAGAAATGTCTGGACAGGAATATGTAGATATATATGCCAGCCGCAAAAAAGATGAGCTCAAAGACGAATCTGAGTATTAATTCTCGATTTCGGCTCGCTGCACTAAGTAATTACAGGTCGGACACTTAGGGCCTGCATCAGGAAAATCTCCTTCTAATACATTTATGAGATCTTCAATCAACGCCATGAATTGTGCTTCATTTCGCTCTACTGGCAGATAGTGCTGAGCTGCAAAGAAGCCTTGTTTTTCTTTGATATCAAATGCTGCATTGGGGTTCCATACAAGCAAACCCATGGTTGCCACACTGACGGCAGGGCCTTGAAGTGGATTTTCAAGTGAGTGTGCGTAGGCCTCTAATTGCGGTGCATAGAATTCACCGTTATCTCGAGAGCTATCTGAAACCTTGCAATCAATAAGGGCTACGGTGCCATCTTCATTACTTGCAACTAAGTCATATTTCCCACGGATATGCCATCTCGTTTCAAAACCATTTAATTTAATGGGCTTGCTCTTCACCCATCCGCCCCATTGGGTAACTTTTCCTGGGCGAAGTGTTGAGTGAATTTCTTGCATCGATGCCCCACGAAAGTGTTTTTCTTGTAAATCTGCCAGAGTGCCAACGAGTGGAAAAGCACCCGGCATGGTCACTTTGAACCAATACTTAATCCATAGACATCTTTTACATGTTGATAATCCAAATGTGAGATCTGATGGAGAGATAAATTCTGTAGCTGGGGCTGCTGGCTTATTCATGACTTAATCTTCTCGTTAAGCACTGACAATTGCTGCTATCAAAACAGAAATACCGAGAATAATCATGACCGTTCCACCACTTGCGCGTAATTTTTCTAGCCTCTTTGGATCAGTTGCCAACCATTGACGCGCGGTGCCAGCCAGTAATCCCCATGATCCGTCAGAAATAAATGCCAAGAGTGAAAAAATTGCTCCCAGAAAAATAAGCTGAAGTGCCACACTTCCTTTTTCTCGATCAACGAATTGCGGCAAAACTGCGGCATAAAAAACTAATCCCTTTGGGTTAAGCGCTCCGACCCAAAAACCATCGCGCATGGAGCGCGCAATTCCTGGGGCAACATCTCCTTGATTGCGCATATCTTCGGCATGAACTTTTCTATGGCGGATTGCATCTATACCTAAATACATAAGATACAAACCGCCGCCCCATTGAATAGCCGCGTAGGCAAGATCAGATTTTTGAAGAATTGGTCCCAGTCCGATTGCCACAAGAGTGGAGAGGGCAAAGGCACCAGTGACATTTCCAGCGACTGTAAAAACTGCAGTTTTGCGGCCCCATGCAATTGCGCGGGCGATAACAAATAAAACACTTGGTCCTGGCGCCAAGATGATCACCATCGCGGCCACGATGTATTCAGGTAGCCGCGATGGAAT
>JBEENC010000016.1:0-13598 GCA_041192285.1 Actinomycetota bacterium | reverse complement strand
TTATATTAGGAATGGTTGTTATTGGGGCAATATTGGTTTCTGCCTTCTTCCTAAAATAGTAAATGATGCGAAAAATACTTTTCTAAAGGGGCGGTAGCTCAGTTGGTTAGAGCCCGGAACTCATAATTCCGTCGTCGTCGGTTCGAGCCCGACCCGCCCCACATAAATTGCACCTATTGACTAGAATTACGCACAACATAAAGTTAAAAATATAAAGGGGTTTTCGTTGTCTGAGAGTTCAAAAGAGATTCGTGTTGGCCTGCTTGCATACGGTGCCATCGGAGATGAACACAACAGGGCAATTAGTGCCACACAGGCAATGCGCTTAACTGCCGTTGCAGATACAAATCCAGAGAGATTGGCTGCGGCAAAAGAGTTAGTACCAGATGTAACCACCTTTAACGATTCAACCCAGATGTTAGATTCTGGATTATTAGATCTGGTAGTTATTTCAACACCCCCTAATAGCCATTACCAGTGGGCTAAAGAATCCCTTAAACGCGGCATCCATGTGATCTTAGAAAAACCAATGGCGCTATCTGTAGAGCATTGTGATGAACTGATGGCACTTGCTGCATCAAAGAATCTTTTACTTGTTGTCTATCAAAATCGCCGCTTTGATGCCGATTTCGTGACGATGAAAAAGTTAATTGATGATGGGGTTATCGGTGAAGTCTTTTCATACGAGAGCTTTGTTGGTGGTTATTCAAAACCTTGCGATTATTGGCACTCAGATGTTGAAGTCTCTGGTGGTGCAATCTTCGATTGGGGTAGCCACTTCATCGATCAAATCCTTGCAATCATTCCAAGCAAGGTGGACGCGGTCACCGGAACCAATCAAAAAAGGCTATGGAAGCACGTAACAAATGCTGACCATGCAGATGTAGCAATGACTTTTTCAAATGGCGCTCGTGCAACATTTACTAATTCAGATCTTGCTGCAGCTCGTAAACCAAAATTCTATGTACTTGGTACCACTGGTGCGATCATCGGTAATTGGGATCCTGCTGCCGGCACTGCGCCTGCTGATTTACCTGCAATTCTTAGCGTGCACCGCTCCGATGGAACCCATGAAGTAATCCCAAACTCCCCTGTTATTCCTTATTCCTTTCACCGGAGCGTGGCTGATTTCATTAACAATAAAATCCCAATGTCTGTAACCACTAAACAATCCCGTGATGTTGTTGCGATTATGCAAGCAGCAGAGGAATCTGCCAGAGCTAATGGTCGCTCAGTAGAACCGGCGCTTCTTTCGTGAAAAGCACTCGTTGGGGTCTTATCGGTGCAGGTTGGATTGCAACTAGAACAATCGCACCAGCCATGCATGCAGCCGATGACACAATTGTTCAAGCCGTTGCCAGTCGAGATACAGAACGCGCACAAGCACTAAATCCCATAACAGTTCATCAGAGTTATGAAGATCTAATCAATGATCCTTTAGTAGATGCCGTTTATATAAGCCTTCCTAATCACTTGCACTGCCAGTGGACGGTTGCCGCCCTTAATACCGGCAAGCATGTCTTGTGTGAAAAGCCATTTGCAATGAATGTGGGCGAAATTGAATTAATGGTTGAAGCGGCGCGAAAGAACGATCGACTATTGGTTGAAGCGGTGTGGTCACGTTGGCATCCACGGATGATTCGAATGGTTGAATATGTAAAAGCTGGAAACATTGGCGAAATTGTTTCTATTGATTCATTATTTACTTTTCCAGGGTCAATTGATGGAAATTATCGTGCGGTGCCAGCTATGGGTGGCGGTGCACTCTTTGATGTGGGTGTTTATCCACTTCACGCTATTGCAGCACTGGTTGGAGATGATGCACACGTTGTAATTGAAGACTGTGATGTAAGTGTTGGACCAACAGGAGTTGATCTAACAACTAAGTGGCAGATGCGCATCAATGGCTCAATTACAGCAACAGGCTTGGCATCATTTGAAATGCCTGAAAATCAAAGTTTGGTTGTCCGCGGTGAAAAAGGATCAGTTGAACTAATAGGCACACAAGCATTTACTTCATGGCACGAAGCAAGCACTCTGCGATTAGGTGAGCAGGTTGAAGAATTCGAAGCGGTGGACCCATATAGGCTCATGATTGAAAACTTTGGCAAAAAAATTCAGGCTCAAGAGAGTTGGGTTCTTCCGCTGGAAACTTCTGTATCTGTTGCCAAGGTGCTGGAACAGATTCAAAGCTCTAACTAGAAGCGATCTAGCTCCATCACTTTGTGCCATGCTGCAACGAAGTCATTAACAAACTTCTTATCTGCATCACGGCTGGCATAGACCTCTGAGAGTGCGCGAAGTACTGAGTTAGATCCAAATACAAGATCTGTGCGAGTGGCACTCCATACTGCTTTTCCACTCTTGTTATCTAGGCCTTTAAATGTAATTGAACCCGCATCAGGTGTCCAAGAAATATTTGAATCGAGCAAATTAACAAAGAAATCATTTGTCAGTGCTGATTTTTTCTTAGTTAACACTCCGTGTGCAGAGCCATCAGTGTTTGCCCCCAAGACGCGAAGTCCACCAACTAGAACAGTCATTTCTGGTGCTGTAAGGGTTAGAAGCGCTGCGCGATCTACGAGTAAGTACTCAAGAGGTTGCGTATTGCCTGCGCCTTCAAAGTTACGGAAACCATCTGAAAGTGGTTCAAGAACAGCAAATGATTTTGCATCTGTCTGCGCCTCCGTTGCATCTGTGCGTCCTGGCTTAAATGGCACAGATACTTTGTGGCCACCCTTTTTTGCAGCCTCTTCAACAGCTGCGCAGCCGCCAAGAACAATTAGATCAGCCATTGATACAGGAGATTTCTTGTTCTTCTCATTGAAAGTTTTTTGAATCTTTTCAAACTTTTTCAAGATTGCTGCTAATTCTTTCGGAGAGTTAACAGCCCAATCACGTTGTGGCTTCAAGCGAATGCGAGCGCCATTTGCGCCTCCTCGCTTATCAGTGCCTCTAAATGTTGAAGCAGATGCCCACGCAGTAGAAACTAATTGTGAAGTACTTAATCCTGAAGCCAGGATTAGTTTCTTCAGTTGAGCAATCTGCTTTGCACTAATTTTGCCTTGTGCCTTTGGCAGTGGATCTTGCCAAATGAGCGCCTCTTTTGGAACAAGTGCACCTTGGTAGCGCGCAATAGGACCCATGTCGCGGTGGGTTAATTTAAACCACGCACGTGCAAATGCATCTGCAAACTCATCTGGATTTGCTAAGAAGCGACGTGAAACCTTTTCATAGGCAGGATCTGTGCGAAGTGCAAGATCTGTTGTGAACATAACTGGTGCATGAGTCTTGCCAGCGATGTGAGCATCTGGCACAGCCTTTTGTGCTGATTCATCCGAAGGAATCCACTGTGTTGCACCCGCTGGGCTCTTTGTTTGAACCCATTCGTACTTAAAGAGTGTTTTGAAATAAGTGTTATCCCACTTTGTAGGTGTTGGAGTCCACGCGCCTTCTAGACCGCTAGAGATAGTTTCTGCGCCACTTCCTTTACCAAATGTGTTCTTCCAGCCAAGGCCCATCTGCTCTATTGGAGCACCTTCTGGTTCTGCGCCAACATATTTACCAGGGTCAGCGGCGCCGTGTGCCTTACCAAATGTGTGACCGCCTGCGATCAGTGCAACTGTTTCTTCATCATTCATTGCCATGCGTGCAAAGGTTTCGCGAATATCACGAGCTGATCCCAAGATATCTGGATTGCCATTTGGACCTTCAGGATTTACATAAATTAATCCCATCTGCACAGCAGCAAGCGGTTGCTCTAATTCACGATCACCTGAGTAACGCTCATCTGCTAGCCACTCTGACTCTGTGCCCCAATATGTCTCATCTGGTTCCCAGAAATCTTCGCGTCCGCCACCGAATCCAAATGTTTTTAATCCCATTGAATCAATTGCGCAATTACCAGCAAAGATCATCAGATCTGCCCAAGAGAGTTTCTTGCCATATTTTTGTTTAATAGGCCATAGCAAACGACGTGCTTTATCTAAGTTAACGTTATCTGGCCAGCTATTAAGGGGTGCAAAGCGTTGCATTCCAGATCCGCCACCGCCGCGACCATCGGATGTTCTATATGTTCCTGCGCTGTGCCAAGCCATGCGAATAAAGAATGGACCGTAGTGTCCATAATCTGCTGGCCACCACTGCTGTGATGTGGTCATTAACTTTTCAATATCGCGCTTAAGTTCTTTTAAATTTACAGTTTTAAACTCTTTTGCGTAATCAAATTTCTTGTCCATCGGATCTGCAAGTGGTGAATTCTGATGCAGCACTTTGAGGTTGAGTTGTTCTGGCCACCAATCACGGTTGTATTTGCCTTCATCGGCTAACTTCGCACCTGTGTATGGGCACTTTGCTGTCTCTTCCATGGTGGACTCCTTAAATATGTAACTAGGGTAAGAATACTCAATTCTGTAGAGAGCACCACTTGGGGGCAATTTCATACCTTAACTGGAGCCATCTCTCAATTACCTAAGTAACTCTCGTTTTTGCTCATTTTTTCTATTGGTGCACCGTAGAGTCAAGTGTGAACATTTACTCCGCTGATTTTCCAGCATTAACGCACAAGCAACGCGAAACTCTTTCGATGCTTGCACAAGGAATGAGTAATGCAGAAATTGCACGGCTTCACTTTGTTTCTGAAAAATCCGTGGAGCAGATGGTGGGCAGAATAGCTCGCACCTTCGCAATTACACCGGATGCGACCAGCAATATGCGCGTTCTCTTAACTCTTGCCTTTCTCACAGGATTAGATGGGTCCGTTGCTTAACTCAATCAGGTATCGTGCGCAAGATGGATACGAATCTTGCTTTGCTTCGCTCTCAGTGGAATGAAGTCTTAGACCTGCTCGAATCCCGAGACCGCATTGCTTGGCTAGTTTTTTTTGACGCACGATTGGCTTCTTTTGAAAATAATGTCCTGACTTTAGATTTCTCTGATGCTCGTAAATTCGCATCCAGTCATGAGTATCAAGCTGTGCGACCTAAGCACAAAGAATCATTGGCCATAGCAATCAAAGAGATTTTTGCAATTGACGCTGCGATAGAAGAATTAATATGAAGAAAAAAATTATTGTAATAACAATCTCACTTTTTGCACTTTTTGCAAGCGGACTCATGCCGGCATATGCAGATGAAATTCCTGTAATAAATGATGGTGGGCCACTGGCTGCCATTGAGTTCAAAGGTCCAGGTGCTCGAATCCATGGGGCGGACATCAGTAGATGGCAACATCCAAATAATATGTTAATTAACTTTGAAAAGATGCGCGCAGCTGGAATCAACTTTGTAATGATCAAAGGATCAGACACCAAAGATGATTCAGATGCACTCGCCCGCAAGTGGTACAAGATTGATCGGGATGGCGCTCACGCAGCTGGTATCTACACTGGTTATTATCACTATGCGATCTTGCCTAACGTTCCAACAAAAACACTTGTGATTAAAGATGCAGAAGCCCAAGCGCAAAAAGTATTGTGGCGAATTGCATCCATTGGCGGGCTAACAGAAAAAGATCTGCCTATTGCGCTAGATATTGAAAATAAATGTGTAAAAATTCGTTCCAATAAATCTTGTGAGAAGTATGCAACGCGAAACACTGTCACTATTTGGTCAGAAACCTTCTTGCGCATAATCAAAGAAAAAACCGGTCGCACGCCGATTCTTTATTCATATTCTAATTTTCTAGAAAGTTCCATGAAGCGAAGCACCGAATTAGCGCAGTACCCACTCTGGCTCGCGCAATATGGGATTGATCCTGCTGTGCCAACGAATCAACCTGGAATGAAAAATGGTGGTTGTTATGTGCATTCGTGGACAGCGGCTGATTGCAAAGCACAGTGGACGATGTGGCAATACTCATCATGTGGAATTGCCTCTAAGTATGGCGTGCCTAGCTCTCGTTTAGATCTCAATGTTTTCAGAGGTACTTCTGACGCATTTGCTGGGTTGCGAAAAGGTTCGTGGACACCAGAGCTAACAGATCTCATGCCCGTAAGTGAACCCAGTGCGATGAGTATCAAATCTGTAACATTTAGTAATACCAATCGACCCTTAGTCGTTGATGTGGATGTCATAAGACCAACACTTGCACCTGTAGTTACGGGTTCAGTTAAGTTTGTGCAAGATCCTGCAAATCCAATGAAGGTCTCTCTTAAGCAGAGCGCTATTCGCGCAACAAGTGGTTCGTGGACTTTATCTGTTGCAGGAATTCCAGCTGGAACGTGGAGTGGTCAAATTGTTTACTATGACAACTCAGATACCCACGCGACTTCATCGCAACCAATCACAATCATTATTGAACAAGCGTTGACTACACCAACACCAAAGCCAACAAAAAAGCCAAAGGCCAAGCCGGTTTCAAATGGCTGTAAGAACCAGATTAAGAATTAAGCGCTAGCAAGTGCTTCTTCGAGAGATTCGATTTCACGCTCTGCAATATCAAAATATGCGTTCATTGAATCTTTCTTCTGCTTTGCATTCCAGCCCAACACTGGAGCAATAATTGTTGCCACATCATCTGCTAAATCCATTGCGCTATTTGGCGCTTCAAAAGCCAAACGTGTGCGACGAGAAAGAACATCATCAATGCTACGTGCACCTTCGTGACTTGCTGCATAGTAAATTTCCGCCTTTAAATACGGCAGGTCTTTAGTCACTGGTTTTGCTAGCTTTGGATCCTGCTTAATTAGTTCGAGAATTTCGCTAATAAGTGAGCCGTAGCGATTAAGTAGGTGCCGCACGGAATCAGCAGTGAGGCCGCTCTCTTCTGCGATGCGATCTACTTGTTGCGCCAAAGCAAAATATCCATCTGCTCCAACAATTGGCACTTTATTCGTAACGCTATCTGCAACTATTCTGCGAAGTTCTACGGCAGCCAAATCAATGACATCTTTACCCATCACGCGGTACGTTGTGTATTTTCCACCAGCGATACTGACAAAACCAGGTGCACTTCGATCAACTGTGTGTTCGCGTGAAAGCTTCGTAGTTGTAGAATCTTTCTTGTTTGCAACTAGGGGGCGTAAGCCAGCATAAACGCCGATAACATCTTGAATTTTCAACTTTGGTTTAAGAACTTTATTAGCTTCACTAATGATGTATTCAACATCGCTGCGATCTGCAAGTGGTCGAGAACGATCTTCGGTGTACGGAGTATCTGTTGTTCCAACGAGCCATTGATTTGCCCACGGAATTAAGAAGAGAACTGAGACTGGAGTTTTTAAAATTATTCCTTCGGTGGATCGAATTGCACTCTTTGGCAAAACAATGTGTACGCCTTTACTCATGGTGACGTTATAGCCAGCCTTGAGTCCGAAGGATTCATGAAGCTGATCACTCCAGATGCCGGCGCACATCACTGTGGCTGTTGCCTTAATCGTGATTAGTTTGCCAGTTTCGACATCGCGAGCCTTTACTCCGGTTACGCGCTTACCATCTCGTACAAGTGACTCAACTTTAACGCCAGTTGCAACAACTGCGCCGTGGCGGGCAGCGGTACGAGCAATCATCATTGTGTGCCTGGCATCATCTACTTGTGCATCAAAGTATTTAACTGCACCAGTGACAATATCTGGACGAAGTGAAGGTGCAATCGCAGCAATCTTTTTCTGGCTAATGTGCTTGTGTCCTGGCAACGCTCTCTTAAATCCGCGCAGCACGTCATAGAGTGCAAGGCCTGCACCAACGTATGTACGTTCGCGAACTTTTTCGTGCAGTGGATATAAGAATGCAAGTGGTTTAACTAAGTGTGGCGCAAGGGAGGAAACCATGAGTTCGCGCTCGTGCAGCGCTTCGCGCACTAATTTAAAGTCATATTGTTCTAAGTAACGCAATCCACCATGTATTAATTTGCTAGAGCGACTTGAAGTTCCGGATGCGATATCTGATGCTTCAACTAGTGCCACTTTTAATCCACGAGATGCGGCATCAAGTGCGGCGCCAACACCAGTGACTCCACCACCAATGACTAAAATATCAAATTGATCTTTTGCCAGGCTAACAAGGGCTTCATCTCTTTGCTCGGAGTCGAGCGATGATGAAAACATTGTTTAATCCTTGTCCCTGAAAGTGAAGTGTAGGTAGGCTAAGCGTAACGCGAGATTGAACTTAGAGGGAAGTATGAATTTTATAGGATCACTTGATCAGGGCACCACGAGCACTCGTTTCATGATCTTCGACCGCGACGCCAAACTCATTGCATCCGATCAATTGGAACATAGACAGATACTTCCTCAAGCAGGCTGGGTCGAACACGATGGTTCTGAAATTTGGACAAATGCTCAAAGGGTCATGGCCGGTGCATTGGAAAAGGCCGGATTAAAAAGAAATGAGCTTGCCGCGATCGGTATTACCAATCAGCGCGAAACCACCATCGCATGGGATGTCACAACGGGTGCTCCTTTGCACAATGCAATCGTCTGGCAAGACACCAGAACGGCTGATTTCATGAATGACCTCAGTGACGCGGACAAAAAGAAAGTAATTCATCGAACCGGACTTGCAATTGCGCCTTATTTTTCTGCAAGCAAGATGAATTGGCTTATCAACAATGTTCACTCTGTAAAGGTGGCAGTGCAGGCGGGTAATGCACGTATTGGAACAATTGATACCTGGATTTTATGGAATTTATCAGGCGGAACCTTTGCAACAGATGTAACTAATGCGAGCCGTACAGCACTTATGAATCTAGAAACCCTTGATTGGGATCAAGATCTATTGGCGCTCTTTGGTATTCCACGCTCTGTGTTGGCAGATATTCGTTCTACTTCTGAAGTGTATGCAACGACATCAGATGGTGTTCCGATTGCCTGCCTTGTTGGCGATCAACAAGGTGCAATGATCGGACAAGCATGTTTTGGCGTCGGAGATTCTAAAACTACGTATGGCACCGGAAATTTTGCTCTCGTTAATACAGGAACAACGATTGTTCGCTCGACTCATGGATTACTCACCACGCTGTGCTACAAACTTGGTGAAGCACCTGCTGTGTACGCTCTTGAAGGTTCCGTTGCAGTTACAGGATCGGCAATTCAATGGTTGCGCGATCAAATCGGAATTATTTCATCATCGAGTGAAGTCGAAGCACTCGCCGCAAGCGTTCCTGATAGTGGTGGAATTTATTTCGTTCCAGCATTTTCTGGATTATTTGCACCGTACTGGCGAAGTGATGCACGTGGAGTGCTGGTTGGACTCACTCGGGCAACAACAAAAGCACATATTGCACGCGCAGCACTTGAAGCAATTGCATATCAAACTCGCGATGTAATGGATGCAATGGCAGCAGATAGCAAGGTCACTCTTACACAAATGCGAGTAGATGGAGGCGCAACTGCAAATAATTTACTGATGCAAATTCAATCTGATGTTATGGGAATTGAAGTTGTCCGTCCAAAAGTTATTGAAACAACTGCGCTCGGCGCTGCTTATGCTGCAGGCCTTGCAATTGGAATATGGAAGTCACCGCAAGATTTACGAAATAATTGGCACGAAGATCAAAGATGGAGTGCAACACAGAGTCCTGTTTTACGCGAGGAAAAATATCAACTATGGAAGAAAGCAGTAGAACGCACGCTTAATTGGATAGAGTAGACACACTATGAGCTCGAAACTCGGCGCAGGTGTTACGCGCACCGATCGTCTGCTCTCTGATGGTCGCACTATTCGTTATTACGATACTCGCGATCAAGTACGCGCCAGTGCGGACAAGCGCGAAAAAGCAGATCAGCCAGGAATCGGTGAACTTCGTCTAGATCCACTCGTTAATGAATGGGTTGCCATGGCAGCGCATAGACAAGGTCGTGTCTTCTTGCCACCTAAAGAGTTGTGTCCATTGTGCGCATCAACTGCTGAGAATCTGACAGAAGTTCCTGAAGATAACTTTGAAGTTGTTGTATTTGATAACAAATCTCCATCGCTGCGTCCCCCGCAAGGTGATTGGGCGCTTCCAGATATGACTGGACCAGATACAGATACCGGAAGTGCAGCAGGAAAGTGTGAAGTTATTTGTTTTACAGCCGATCATGGCCAATCTTTTAAAGACCTGAGTACCGAGCGGATTCGAGTATTGCTTGAAGCATGGATGGATCGCACACGCGAGTTATCACAAGAGAAGTTTATTGCGCATATAACTGCATTTGAAAATCGTGGCGAAGAAGTTGGTGTGACGCTGGCACATCCGCATGGACAGATTTATGCATACTCTTATATCCCCCCAAAGGTTTCTCGGATGCTCGAAGTTGCGCAGAAGCACAAGGAGCGCACCGGTAAAGTACTTTTTGATGAAATTGTTGCTCGCGAAATTAAAGATGAAGAGCGCATCGTTGCGCAAAATAAGCATTGGGTTGCCTACGTTCCTTACGCAGCGCGCTACTCATTTGAAATTCATCTGGCGCCAAAGGTTTCTGTGGCCGATTTGAGCGAACTTACTACCGAGGTTGCGAATGCATATCCAGCCATTGCTAAAGAAGTTCTGCAACGCCTAGATGGTGTCTTTAACATTCCAATGGCATACATCGCAGCGTGGCATCAAGCACCTGTGCGCGAAGGTCGAGATCTTCTTCGTTTACATTGGCAGATTACAAGTGTGCGCCGGGCACCTGGAAAATTAAAGTATTTAGCAGGATCTGAATCTTCGATGGGCGCATTCATTATGGATTTGCGCCCCGAGCAATCTGCTGCTCAGTTGCGAGAAGTAAAGCTGACGTAAATGAAAATCTTGGTCACAGGTGGCGCCGGTTATATCGGTTCGCATGCTGTTGAAATCCTTATGAACAGCGGCCATGAAGTAACTGTTCTTGATGATTGCAGCACAGGCCACGCTGATTCATTGCCACCAACAGCACGTTTTGTTCAAGGATCATTACTTGACTCAGATCTCGTCATGCGTGCACTTAAAGGATGCGAAGCCGTCATGCACTTTGCTGGTAAATCACTCGTGGGTGAATCAGTTGAAAAACCAGATCTTTATCGCAAGGTCAATGTCGCCGGCACAAAAGTCTTGCTTGATGAAATGAACACTCTTGGAATTAAGAAAATTGTTTTCTCTTCATCTGCGGCAATATACGGTGAACCTGACACTTCTTCGGTGACTGAAAGCGCCCACTGTGCACCAACTAATCCATACGGCGAAACAAAATTAGCGATTGAACGAGAGTTATCAACGGCTGCCCTGACTCGACATATGGCTGCGATTTCTCTGCGCTATTTCAATGTTGCAGGCGCCCTTCAGACTGATCGTGGCTGGCTAGCAGAACGCCATAAACCTGAAACTCATTTAATTCCCAATGCACTTCGTGCGACAGTGGATTCTCCACTACGAATTTTTGGACGCGATTGGAACACGCCAGATGGAACATGTATTCGCGATTATGTGCACGTTGTTGACTTAATTGATGCCCATGTGAGAGCTCTTAAATATTTAACTGATTCAACACATCATGTCTTTAATATCGGTTCAGGCACTGGATATTCTGTTGCACAAGTAGTTGCTGCAGTCTCTCGAGTGAAAAATAGCCCGCTTGCAACAGTGGATGCGCCAAGGCGGGCTGGAGATCCTGCTGTGTTAGTGGCCAATATTGATAAAGCCGAGATGCTTCTAAATTGGAGACCTGAACGACGCTTAGATCAGATGGTGGAAGATACTTTTAAAGCTAGTTAACAGGATTTATTGCAATAACTTCAACGCCGCCGATTGAACCAAGAATGTTTAGTAGGTCTGTTGGATCACTGCCAGGAATTGCAACAGTGAGATCATCAAAACCTTTTCCATCCTCTGATTTAGTAACTGTGAGCTCTCTAATATCTCCCCCTGCAAAACCAATGGCTGATGCCAGTGCACCGAGTGAACCTGGCTGATCGGAGAGTGAAACAGATAAACGAAAGAGAGCCATGGCTACAGATTAACCATTGGAAAGCGCTTTGCCCAATTTAACAGTGAAGGTCTTCAATCCGCCGCCATTTGGTAAGTCCACAGTTACAGAAATTGTGGCACCTGGTGCGTATGAACGTATACGAACGACTGCACTTACTTGGTCAGTAACACGTTGGCCACCAATTGATTTGATAATCGCACCGACAGGAATCCCTGCAACTTCCGCACCTTCACCTGGCGTGAGTCTTAGAATCTTTGCACCAATTCCTTCATAAGTGCTATCGAAAAAAACACCGAGTAATGGACGAGTCGAAGTATTAGTTGGTGAGGTAATAATTTCATCAATCACACGCTTGGCTTCTGTGATTGGAATTGCAAAACCAAGTCCGATGCTTCCGCTTGTGCCACCGGATGAGAGTGTGGCAATTGCTGAGTTAACTCCAATGATCTGTCCTTGCGCATTAATCAACGCACCCCCTGAGTTACCAGGATTAATTGCTGCATCAGTTTGAATCGCATTGACAAAGGATTCTTGTCCAATAGTGCCAGCAGATACTGGACGGTTGAGGGCAGAAATAATTCCTGTTGTCACAGTTGAAGCTAAGCCAAGCGGTGAGCCAATCGCCATGACGGGTTCGCCAACAACTAATTTGGTTGAATCTCCTACGTTAAGGGCGGCAAGGTTGCCTTTCTTTATCTGCAATACCGCAACGTCATAGGCCTTATCGCGTCCGATAATTTTCGCTTCTACCTGATCGCCATTTGAAAATTCGACCGTGATTGTTCCAGTACCGGAAGCCACATCATCAATAACGTGATTATTTGTGATGATGTAAGAAGATGATGCAGAAGATTGATAAACCCAACCTGAACCTGTGCCACCATTTGTTGATGTTTCAACGGCAATTGATACGACAGATGGAGTAATTGTTGCAGCGAGGTTCTTAACATCGAATGCGTTTGTGGTTAGTTCTAGCGGCGAACGAGCTTTGGCACACTTTCCATCTGCAGATAGGTAAAGCGCCTTGGTTTTATTATCAACGCAGGCTTTAACTGCTCCTGTGTTGTTAATTTCTGCAACTGCGATTCCGCCTGCAACGCTGGCTCCGAGAACAAAAGCAATGACGATGTTAATACTAGATTTCTTCATTTATACTTGAACAATCCAATAATTTTTAATTGATACCGCGATTTTATCTAGTGGACGCTCTGGTGGTCCTGCGACTACCTTGCCCGAATTGAACGGATCAAAAGAACCACTGTGGCATGGGCAGATGAGTTTCTTACCAGCCTTTAAATAATCAACTGTGCAGCCTTGGTGTGTGCATATTGCGGAGTAAGCAAATACTCCCCTCTTTGTGCGAAAGAGAAATGCCGGAGCACCATTAGCTGCAATGAATTTCTGAGCAGAGCCGACAGGAAATTTAGATGCCTTCACTATTTTCTTTGGTGCTGCAGCAGTGGCAGATTGTGTGCGACCCAAAATAAATGCACCGACTGCAATTGCTGTGCCACGAAGGAAACCTCTGCGATTCATCCCTGTATTTTCCTAATCTCTTTATTGGTGTTCTGAGTGTAAATAATTAACCTGAGAATTGCCTGCGAAGATCCTGCTCCCTGACTTGGATTCGAACCAAGAACCTGCCGGTTAACAGCCGGCTGCTCTGCCATTGAGCTATCAGGGACTATTCGCTACTCGCGAAGAGTTACGAGCGCACACTCTAGCGCAC
>JBEENC010000015.1:0-13820 GCA_041192285.1 Actinomycetota bacterium | reverse complement strand
GCCTCATCCATGGTGATCTTTCCTTCTTCGACTAACTGCACAGCGATTCTAAATGCGGCTTCAGCGGTTCTCTTGCCTACGCGAGTCTGCAAAATCCAGAGTTTTCCTCGCTCGACGGTAAATTCGATGTCACACAAATCCCTGTAGTGATCTTCTAGAAGTTGCATGACCTTTTCAAGTTCCAGGTATGCCTTTTCTTCGATATCTCTCATTTGGGATAATGGCATTGTGTTGCGAATTCCAGCAACAACATCTTCACCTTGTGCGCGATCGAGATAATCTCCATAACTTCCATTTTCACCAGTTGCAGGGTTACGGGTAAACGCAACACCTGTTCCTGAATCTGCACTGAGATTTCCAAAAACCATGGATTGAATATTTACAGCAGTTCCTAAATCAGATGAGATGCGCTCGCGTCGTCTATAGAGTTGGGCTCGCTCAGAATTCCAGGAGTGAAAAACAGCTTTTACAGATCGCATTAAATGTTCGCGAGGATCCGTTGGAAACTCTTCACCAGTTTGAATTTCAATTTCTTTGACGAGGCTCTGTGCTAATTGCTTCAGGCTTTCAATGCTGAGCTCTTGCAGTGTGCTGACACCTTGGGCGTCCATTACGCGCTCTTCGATTCTATGGAAATCATCTGGCGAAATGTCACAGACGATTCGTCCGTACATATCAATAAAGCGGCGGTATGAATCCCAGGCAAATTGTGAATTTCCAGTTTCATCAGCCAAAGATTGAGCAACTTCTGGAGTGATTCCAACGTTAAGAACTGTCTCCATCATTCCTGGCATAGAAAATTTTGCACCAGAGCGAACTGATACTAGGAGCGGATTTTTTGGATCTCCAAATTTCTTACCTAATTCAGTTTCAAGATTTGATAGCGCATGTTCGATTTCACTCTGAAGAGTGGAAGGAATCTTGCCGGTAGTTAAAAATTCTTGGCAGGCTTTTGTCGTGATAGTAAAACCTGGGGGAACGGGTAATCCCATTCGAGTCATCTCTGCAAGATTGGCACCTTTGCCGCCGAGCAGATCAGACATGCTGCGATCGCCGAAAGTCAGTGGGTATACAAATTGAGATTTCATGCGTGAACTATATAATTTACTGAGAAAGACTCAACAGCAAAGACCAGGCCAGCAGGCCCATATGAGCGGAAGGCAGGTACGTCGTGAGTCACCTTCAATGCCTTCCCAGCCACGATTTGTTGAGTGAAATCAGGCGCCGCGTTCACAACTCACGGAAGGACCTTTCTCTGCCGATTCTTGGCGATGCCACAGAGGATCTGATTGAACATGATTGCAGGATAATCACAGCACTGCTCGTGGAAGATTTTGAGTCACTCATCGTCGAACTCTTTGAAGTCCGGATGCAGGTTGCGCCGTGGCCAGATATCCGAAGTTGGGATTTTCCGGGGGATTGGATTAGTCCTCTCACCCCTAGGGCCCAGGAGCTATTGGAAGCAGATGATTTTGCATACGCGTACTCGAAGAGTGGCGATTACACGATCAAAATTTGTAGAAAAACTATATAAATATTTCGCGCATAAGGTTTCATTTGCGCATTCCTTACCTTAGTATTTCTGCCATGGCACGCAAAGTAATTTCACGACACAGAGCAGCAGCGAAGTTTGGTTTCCTAGGAGCCATTATCGCTCTCGGCTTCACTCTCTTTTGGCCAAGCATTTATCCAACAACAATCATCGTCAACTCGATTCTTGGATATGTAGCAGCCTTTATCATCAATTATTTCTTCCGCTTGTTAAAAGGCAAGTAAGTAACTTCAAGAATAACTTGAGGTTTTAACATCCAAGCCAAGTTAGGAAGTTAAAAAATGAACAGTACCCTTCGTCGTGGCTTGCCAATATTTGCGATCTCATCGAATATGCGAGCAGGTCTGATTCTTATCGGACCATTGCTTCCAATCATTAAGCAAGAGTATGGAATCAGCGTTTTCACCGAATCGATTCTTGCAGCGGCCCCATTGCTCTGCTTCTCACTTTCAGCAATTTTTATGAGTGCAATAAATAAATTTGGAAATACAAATCGCATTATTTCTTATGCCGTCACTCTTCTTACACTCTCACTATTTTTACGTACTACTTTCGGGGTCGCCTCCCTGTTGATTTTCTCTATTTCATTAGGAATTTCAGTTGCCATTCTTAACTTTATGTTGCCGGTGTGGGTTAAAGAAAATGAAACAGGAAATGCAGGTTTGTTAACTGGCATTTATGCCGCAGTCATGGGATCTTGTGCGGCTATTTCACTAGCTGTAACAGCTCCATTGGCTGAGCTAACATCATTAAGCTGGAGACTCTCCATGTTGCCTTGGTTCATCATTGGCGCAGCCACTTCCTTGTGGTGGTGGCTTAAGATGCCAAGTTCTTCTCAACATGAAATCGCGGAGAAGGCTCCAAGTTTCTGGAAGAACCCACTTTTTAAGAATAAGACTGCATGGTCTATCACTTTGTTCTTCGGACTTTTGAACATGATTCACTACGCATCAGCGACGTGGTTACCAACGATTTTGCTAACCAAAGGATTTACGCTGGTAAATGCTGGTCTATTAGTTGCAATTGCGACACTTTTGGCATCACTGCTTAGCCTGGCAGTTCCTCACTTTGCATCAAAGAGAAAAGATTTCCGCACAATTTTGATTGTATTCTCCGCATTCCTTGCAATTTCATATTACGCAATCTCTGTCGATTCAGGTCCACGACTATGGCTTTGGGTGATTCTTGCCAACATAGGAATATACGTAACCTTCTCGCTCGCTCTTTTCTTAGTTGTCTTTAGAGCAGAGAACGCTTCTGTTACGCGATCACTTTCTATCATGATGCAATCAGTCGGGTATCTCTTGGCGACTACTTCACCGATTATTTTAGGATTGCTCTTTGACATGTCAGCAAATTGGGAAAAGGCTCTTTACTTTGTTATCGCACTCGCACTAGTCCAAATATTTGTGGCACTAGGTGCAGGTAGCGCTAAGAAAGTTAAGTAGTACTCACTTATTTCTTAGCGCTAAAGCCTGGTCCGTGTACTTGATTAATCGGTCCAACTCCTTGTGCAATGCGTGAGAGTTGTAGTTCGACCATTTTCTTAGCGCGTGGTTCAAAAGCTGTACTATCTCCGCCAATATGGGGAGTGATGATGAGATTTTTTGCAGACCACAGTGGATGAGAATCAGGAAGTGGTTCAGGATCTGTAACATCAAGGGCCGCGTAAATTCTGCCGGTATTGAGCTCTTCGATCAGCGCTTCAGTATCAATGATTGCACCACGAGCCATATTAATGAGCGATGCTCCATTTTTCATGGCTTGTAATCTCTTCTTATTAAAGAAGTGGTGAGTCTGCTCCGTGAGGGGCATAATCAAAATTATTACATCCAGTGATGGTAAGTACGAATCAAACTCTGAAACTTTAATTGATCCATCTCGGCCAGAATTCGAAAATGATGTCACCTTTGCTTCAAAATTTTCAATTAGACCAGCAATACGTTTTCCAATATGGCCATGGCCCAAAATTCCAACATGAGAGTCAGCAAGTGCAACTCTGCGCTTGTGAACCCAAGTTTGACGCTGCTGATTGTTAAGAATTTGTGGCAAGTCACAGCGAGATGCGATTGTTAAACCCAGTGCTAATTCAGATGTGGAAACGTCATGAAGTCCAGATGCGTTACATAAAATCACGCTATCTGGAACAAATCCCAGAATATCTTCGTAGCCCGCTTGGGAATAGTGGACAACCTTGAGATTTTTCATGCGAGGAATGATGTCTAGAGTTTTGATTCCGCGCATATAACTTGGAACGTAGAACTGAACTTCATCGAGCACGTCTTCGCCAGGTAGATAACCATCGGTTACAAGGTGTGTCATGCCCGCAGGCAGTGTGAGGTCATTCCACTGAGTCCAAATATTCACGAGCTTGTAAACCCTTCTACTTGGCCTAGCAATTAGTTGAATCCTAACTTAAACTTGCGCCCAGACAATCATGATGTTTCTTAAGCCGGCCTTAGGTAAATGTCGAAGTATCCAAAAGGGGAGTAAAAACATGACAACTACTCGCAAATCTTCTGCAAAATGGGATGGAAATTTAGTTGAGGGCAAGGGCAAGGTAACTTTGAATTCATCAAAGATCGGAACATTTGATGTTTCCTGGCCAGCTAGAAGCGAAGAAGCAAATGGTCTTACAAGTCCTGAAGAGTTAATTGCCGCAGCACATGCATCATGTTATGCCATGGCACTCTCACACGAATTAACTCAAGCAGGAACTCCACCAACGCAATTGCGCACATCTGCAGAAGTTGATTTCACTCCAGGAACGGGAATCACAGCGATTCGCTTACATGTTGCAGGAGAAGTAGATGGACTAGACGCCGCTGGCTTTGCCGCAATTGCACAAGCTGCCAAAGATGGTTGTCCTGTAAGCCAAGCTCTTAAGGCTGTACCTATTTCATTAACGATTGGGTAATAACTTTTAAGTAAGTAATCTATAAACCCAACTCTTTATTGATCAAGGCAGTGCCTGCGGCCAACGCCTGTAATTTTCCATTGGCAACTTCCCTTGAAAGTGGAACCATTCCGCAATTTGTGCACGCAAATAAATTCTGAGCATCGACATACTTCAACGCCTCACGCAAAACATTTGCCACATTCTGCGCACTTTCCACGGTGTTGCTAGCAACATCAATTGCGCCAACCATGATCTGCTTTCCACGCAAGATTTCTATTAACTCCATCGGCACGCGAGAGTTTTGGCATTCAAGGCTTATCTGATTGATTGAACTCTGTGCAAGCATTGGAAAGATATTTTCGTATTGGCGCCACTCATCGCCCAAAGTGCTTTTCCACTTGATATTGGCTTCTATTCCGTATCCATAACAAATATGCACAGCGGTTTTACTAGTTAGCCCACTAGCTGCTCGTTCAAGTGCTGCAACACCCCAATTGCGCACATCATCAAAGAAGACGTTAAATGCTGGTTCATCAAATTGAATAACATCGATTCCGGCAGCAACTAACTCTTTTGCTTCTTCATTGAGTATCTCGGCAAATGCAAACGCCAATTTTTCTCGACTTCCGTAGTGTTGATCAAAGAGGGTATCGATAATTGTCATAGGCCCAGGAAGCGTAAACTTAAGAGTCTTATCAGTGAGTGTGCGCAAGAATTTTGCATCCTCAACAAAGACAGAGCGCTCTCGAGTGATTTGACCAACCACCGCTGGCACCAAAGCGTCATAGCGATCTCGGATACGCATGACTTTCTTATTCTCAAAATCAATTCCGTTTTGATTTTCAACAAATGTTGTTACAAAGTGCTGGCGACTCTGTTCTCCATCGCCTATGACATCAATACCTGCGCGTAATTGATTAGCCACAGCAATAGTCATCGCATCATTTTTGGCTTCTCGGAGAGCTTCACCCTCTAATTTCCATGGCGCCCATAATTGCTCTGATTCAGCCAACCAATGTGGCTTTGGCAAACTTCCGGCAATCGCACTCTTGATTTTCATTGGATTATTCTACGCCAAATTTTGTGGCACCAGTTTAAGTCCTTTAAATCATTCCTTGCTCTAAACCAGTCAGCACTTCTTGTGCGCGCACCTTTAATTCAGGCAGATCGCTCAGGCGCTTGAGACCAAATACTTGTTGGCTCATACGATGATTCTTTGCAAACTCTTCTTTGTGACGATCAAGAAAATCCCAATACAAGGTTGTAAAGGGACATGCATTATCGCCAACGCGCAGCTTGGGGTTATAGACACAGCCCTTGCAATAGTTAGACATTCTAGAAATATAAGCACCTCCTGCTGCATAGGGCTTTGTCATCATGGCACCACCATCTGCATGTAAACCCATACCAATAACATTGGGAACCATTACCCAGTCGGTTGCATCAATAAAGACTTCGCGCATCCAATCAAGAAATTCTTGCGGGTTGGTTCCGGTGACTAATGCAAGATTAGAGAGCAACATCAGACGCGGGATGTGGTGCACCCACGCGCGCTCATTGATATCACTCACTGTTTGCTTAATGCAATTCATCTGGGTTTTATTGGGATCAGAAAATAGTGGCAAGAGTGCGCGCTTTGCGTGAAACTCATTGTTATTTCTGTAATCCGGACCTAGATACCAATACATACCGTTGACGTATTCACGCCAACCAATGATCTGGCGGATAAAACCTTCAGCAGATTCAACAGGAATGCGACCAGTGTTAAAGGCTGCAACTGCTGCCTCAATTACTTCGCTGGCGTGTAGCAAACCATTGTTGAGATAAGGCGAAAGCAGAGAGTGATGAAGAGCCCAGTTATCTGTTGTCATCGCATCTTCTAGTGGTCCAAATTCACCAAAGTGGTTATCAATAAAATTTGTTAATTGATTCAGGGCGCCTTCTCGAGTTGTTGCCCACGTTGTTGTGGGGGTGTGCCCAATTTCTTTTGCTACTTGCTGATCAATCTCATCTCGCACATGTTCTAGGTATGGGGCGCCTTCATATTTCTTTGGCGGCGGCAGGCGGTTCTCTTTATCAAAATTCCATGAGCCACCTGCGGGCTCAGTGCCCTGCATTAATACATTTAGACGAACACGTTGCTTTCTATAGAAATTTTCCATCAGATAGTTCTTCTGACCATCGGCCCACTCTTTAAACAATGGCCGGGGAGTTAGGAAGAAATCATTATCAATAAATGAAACGTTGTATTTTTTAAGCGCTTCATATTGCTTAAATGAACTCGGTTCCGCACATAGAATCGGAAGTCCTTTGTGTTTATCCGAAACTACTTTAAGACCATCAATAGTTGTTGGCGCCTTAATGTATTCAACGCTAAAGCCTTCTTCTTCTAGGCATTGGGCAAAGTGCCTGGCACTAGAGATAAGAAAGAACAAGCGCTCTTTGTGCCAATTACGCCCGCTCGTCATACGAGCACTTTCAACGATTGCAATCACATCAACTGCAGGGTCAGCCTCTTTTAGTGCTCCAAAGTTGCGGTGCAGATGATCAAAGGGGACATGGATGATTCGTTTCATATCTTTGCATGCAATGGAGTAAGCCTGCCACCAACAACAATTGCCGCACCGATTAGCACAAGGTTTTTAACGATGTATTGGCCTTCAAGAGTTAAATTAAAAGGCACAGATTGAAAACAAACTTCAGGAAGCAAGATCAGTGGCAAAAATGTGCCAGGCATTTGTAGCGCCAATAGAAAAAGCCCGATTCGAATAAATGCGGGCACGATCAAGCAGATACCGATTGCAGCCTCCCAAACTCCTAAGACTGGAATAAATATGGCCGGATCAAACCAATAAATTGTCTTTGTGATCAGGTCATTAGCCGGGCTATCACCAAATATTTTAAGAACCCCAAACCAAATAAAGATTATTCCAAGTGAGATTTGAAGTGCAGGCAGGCTGACGCGGTTTAAGAACTCGATTAGTTTCACATCAAATTTCTTTAGGCCGCTTAGGTTATTTGTTTGCACTGATTTAGCCCGCCTCTCGTTTCTTAAGTATAAACAACTTTCCGCCAATATGTGAGTTAAACTTTTAGAGTGAAAAGATGTGTAGCGGCTCACACATGAGCGAGATAATTGTTATCTATGACGGGCAATGCGAGTTATGTAAAAACTCAATTAATTGGGTAAGCAAGAAACTAGCGATTACTGCCCTTGATTTTCACACTGCAGATTTAGCTAAGTTTGATTTGAGTAAAGAGCAATGCTCCAAAGAAGTATTTGCACTCCATGAGCAACTTCGTTTAAGTGGCGCCCAGGCAGTTGCTTTTTTACTTAAAGCACGGGGAAACAAAGTTTTGGCAGCCATAATCTCCGGCCTTGGACCACTATCCCGCTCTGTCTATAAATGGATTGCTAGTCACAGAAATACCTGGCCGGTAAAACTGCTCTCACACTTGATCCGGATTAACTCCTAATGCGCGCATAGCCTTTTGATAATCTTTTTCAAAGACCATTAATTGTTCGCCATCATAAGTATCTGTCACCGTGGCCTTAATCTTTGAATCTGCCAATAGTTTTTGCGCAGAAGCGATATCTAACTTAATCTGAGCAGATTCAATAGGAATCAACAAGCCATATTGATCCTTCTTGCCAGCACTTACTGGCAGCACAATCATCTTTTGATTTGAAGAAAACGCCCATTTAAGAATTGCTAAGAAAATCAGAGCAGCAATTATTGCGCCAAGAAATTGCTGCAATGGATCGTTGTATCTAAAAAAGCCCATCCCTAAGCCTAACTTCAATTACATCCCCGCCACTGCATCAACCTCATGGGTGAGAACCTACTGGCGAGATAAGATTTACCTCTAAATCACGCAAGGAGATAATGATGGCTGTTGCTAAGAAATCTGCTAAAGCCCCTGCGGTGCAATCACGCAATGATCGAATTGATTGGCGTTCGCTCTATCTCTATGCCGTATGCCTGATTACCTTGCTTGTGGTTCTCTTTTCAACTGTTTCTCTTATTAATGCAATTATTAATTCGGTCTTTCCTGATCCCGCATATTTAGATCCATATGCAAAGCCTGAAAACGCTCCATCACCTGTCTTACTGGACCAACAAGAACGCAACAATCAGATTCAGGCAATCAAGAACATCTTCACATCCTTTACAACAATCGCTGTTGCTACTCCGCTTTATCTCTATCACTGGCGCCAGACAAAGAAGTAGTTTTTGAGGCTACTTACGCTCTTGAGTTAAACGCTGCGAGAGATAAATCGGAACGATTGAAACCATAATCAGCGCTGCTGCCACCACGTTAACGATTGGCGCTTGATTTGGCCTAAATAGATTTTGGAATATCCAGATCGGCAGTGTTGTCTGACCCGCACCCGCTGTGAAGGTTGTCACAATAATTTCATCGAAGGAGAGTCCAAAAGAGAGTAGCGCGCCTGCAACTAAGGCATTTCTAATCATTGGAAATGTAACTAATCTAAATGTTGTAAATCGGTCTGCTCCAAGATCCATGCTTGCTTCTTCAAAGGATGAGCCCATGCGGCGATATCGCGCAGCAACATTATTAAAGACAACGACAACACAAAACGTAGCGTGGCCGATGATGATGGTAAAAAAGGTAAGTCCACCGAAGAAGTTAGTAAATACGTTATTTAGTGCAATACCGGTCACAATTCCAGGTAAGGCGATAGGCAGCACAAACATTAAAGATATGACATCGCGTCCGAAGAAGTTATAGCGCGCAATTGCTGCAGCAGCCAGTGAACCCAGAATTAGAGCGATAATGGTTGCAAGTGTTGCCGTGAGCACAGAAAGGATAATTGCATCTTTGACTCCAGGATTTGATGCAGCTTTGCTCCACCACATCGTTGTAAAGCCTGTGGGTGGCCAGTTAAAAGATTTGTTCTTATTAAATGAGTTAATAACTACTAACATCAATGGCACATAAATAAATGAGAGCCCAAAACCCATAAAGCCCCAGAGGACGACTTTGGCTGTGCGAGAGAGATTCATAAGTTATCCAACGCTCCGGTTTTGCGTACTGAAGCTAAATAAATGATCATCACAATTACTGGAATAAGGGCAACTGCTGCTGCAAAAGGAAGGTTTAATGCAAAGTTTTGATAGACCACATTTCCAAGCATCTGAAAAGTTCCGCCAAGAATTTGCACGGTGATGTAATCACCCAGGCTTAATGAGAAGGTGAATAAAGAACCAGCAATGATTGCAGGCCATGTAAGGGGCAAAATCACTTTTAGAAATGTGCGCCCAGGCTTTGCACCCAAATCAGCCGATGCATCAATAATTGAATCAGGAAGTTTTTCCATTCCCGCATAGATCGGCAAGACCATATATGGCAGCCATAAGTAAGAGAGCCCAATAATGACTGCAACCATTCCAAAACCTGGGCTAGATAAACCAAGAGGTGAAATTAACCAATTAAGAAATCCGCTATCAGGTGCCATCATCGTGCGCCACGCATAAATCTTTACCAAGTAAGAAGCCCATAGGGGAGTAATAACTAGTGCGATCAGCACTGGCCTCGACTGCGGCTTTGCAACTCGAGCAATGAAAAATGCCATAGGAATTGCGATAATTGCACAAATAATTGTTACAGCAATTGCAACGCCGACGGTACGCACAGTCACATTGAAATAAGCCTTATCAGTTAAGACATCAATAAAGTTAGATAAGGTGAACTCTCTAACAACCTTGCTCGTAAAAGTATCGATTTTCCAGATACTGGTAATAAAGAGTGCGGCGAGAGATCCGATGTATAAAACCCCGAGCCATGCCACAGGTGCTGAGAGCAGCACAGCAATACGTGCACGCACGTGTGCGTGAAAGTATCTCTGCGTTGATTCAATAAGGCTCATTTGAATTTAATTCTTTCTATAAAAGAAATGATGTGGGCGCTTAGAATCAAGCGCCCACATCATGTACTTATTAGGAGTTTCTAAAGCTTGACCACGCTTTAACCCATTCGGCATACGGAATACATTTAACATCCGTACGACCATCTAGGCACGCCTCTGTTGGAGTTTTCCAGTAGTAGACATCTGACCAGTACTCAGTCTCGTCTGCATGGTATGACTCACAGTGTGTCTTACTTGCTGTAAGAGCACACGCCTTTGAGTTAGCTGGTGCTTCACCGAAGTACTCAGCTGCTTGTGCGTTAGTTGCTGGAGAAACGATCCAGTTGAGCCACTTGTAAGCACAGTCAATTGATTCAGTGTTCTTAGAAATCATCCAAGTATCTGACCAACCTGTTGCGCCTTCCTTAGGCTTAACGGCTCCAACAGTTGCCTTCTCACCATTTAGAACGTTGGCAATAACTTGCCATGATGTTCCTGCAACGATGCTTCCAGCTTGAACTGCTGCAACATACTTCGTGTAATCGCCCCAGTACTCAGCGACCAATGGCTTTTGCTGCTTGAGCAATTCCATTGCTGCTTCAAACTGTGTTGAATCAAGAGCGTATGGATCTGTAATTCCAAGCTCTGGCTTAGTAGACATTAAATACACAGCAGCATCTGCAATATAAATTGCTGAGTCATAGGCTGTGATCTTGCCCTTAAGTGGTGAGTTTGGCTCCCACACAACTGACCATGAATCTGGTGCTGGCTTTACCTTGCTGATTGTGTACTGCAAGACGTTTGCGCCGCGACCGTGAGGAACGCCGTAGTTAACACCCTCGATTGTGTTCCATGGGCGATCCTTCAAATTATCAAATACATCTACGTAATTTGGAATCAGATCCAAATTAACAGGTTGCAAATCTTCGCCAAAGATAAGGCGAAGTGAAGCATCACCTGATGCGCTAACGACGTCATAGCCACCGCTTTGCATCAACTGAACTGCTTCATCAGATGTTCCGTATGTCTTTACGTTAACTGTGCACCCTGTCTCTGTTTCAAAAGGTGTCACCCAGTCAACGGCTGGATCTGTTGAACCATCTTCTGCATATCCTGGCCACGCTAGAACGTTAATAGTTCCAGGTGTATCGCCAACTGGACCTGCATACGCACCACTTGTTGAATCGTCACCTGAGCTTGAACAACCACTCAGCAATAACGCTCCTGCCGCAATTGCAATTGCGGATTTTCTACTTAGTGAAATTTTCACTCGTATTCCTCCCCGTCGCGTCTTTGCGACCACGCACCAGAGTTTCCAGTGCGTTCCTCAACTGCTAGCTAGTTGAGAAATCTATTTTTCTACTTGGAATTCACTGTCGATATCCCAACTGACGGTCACCTTTGAATTACGCATAGTTGCAACAGATGTTGCACTCTCTGACGTATTTTGGCGAAGAGCCATCAAAGAAATACCTGCATCTAAATCAACTAAAAACCTCGTGGCAGGTCCTAAATACTCAACTTCGCGGATTGTGCCGGTGGCACTTCGACCACGCGGACTCTTTGATTCAATCTCTATTTTTTCTGGGCGCACAAGCCATGTGCCAGCTTTGCCTAGCAGAGTCTTTCCAGCATCGCCTGAAATCAAATTAGAGATACCAACAAAGCCTGCCACAAAGGAGTTCATTGGGTTTTCATAAATTGTTGAAGGCTTATCTAGTTGAACGATCTTTCCGCTATCAAAGACAGCCACACGATCAGACATAGTCAGCGCTTCTTCTTGATCGTGAGTCACAAAGATAAAGGTGATTCCCACTTGGCGCTGCAATTCCTTTAGCTCTATCTGCATCTGCTCGCGCAGTTTAAGGTCGAGTGCACCCAGTGGCTCATCTAATAACAACACGGCTGGACGATTAACCAGAGCGCGCGCCAACGCCACTCTCTGTCTTTGACCGCCAGATAATTGATTAGGTTTTCTATTCTCATAGCCATCTAAGCGGACTTGTTGCAAGGCAACCATCGCTTGCTCACGGCGCTCGCTCTTTGAAATGCCTTTGACACGCAACCCATACTCAATATTTGAAATCACATTCATATGTGGAAAGAGTGCGTAATCTTGAAAGACTGTATTGACATCTCTGTCATAGGCAGGCAAGTGAGTAATATCAACACCGTTTAGATTAATACTTCCGGCATCTGGCACTTCAAAGCCTGCAATCATGCGCAGCACAGTAGTTTTACCTGAACCAGATGGACCAAGAAGTGTTAAGAACTCACCTTGATAAATATCCAAATCAACGCCATCTACAGCGCGGACAGATCCAAAGTTCTTAGCTAAATTGCGCAATGAAATAATCACAGAACGCTCGGAACTCACTGAATCAACCCCATATCTAACCTGAAAAGTTAGCCTTCACAATACTTCAAATGCTTCAGCCTCGTAAGGGTTTACCTGCAAAACACCCGCCTTGCCAGGCTATCGTTACCAAATGCTTCGACACCTCGCCCGTACGATCTTAGGCGCTGCCCTTGCCTATGCAGGCTTTACTCACCTAACAACTAGTCGCGCAGAGTTTCAAGCACAAGTTCCCACTATTTTGCAGAGCCAAGCAGACTTTGTTGTTATCGCATCCGGTGTTGTCGAAATTGTTCTTGGACTCTCGCTCATCTTTTTGTTTAAATACCGCACCCAGATCGGTTGGATCGTTGCCGCGTTTTTTATTGCAATCTTTCCTGGCAATATCTCTCAATATCAAAATGGCACAGATGCATTTGGACTAGACACCGATCAAGCACGCGCCACGCGCTTACTCTTTCAACCCTTACTAGTTATATGGGCACTGTGGAGCACAGGTGCGTGGAAGAGTTATCGATCTAAGAAGAAGTAATTAGTTATACACAGCTAAGTAAGTAATTGAATTTCGCGGTATGCAATCAATCTAGATTCCAAATTGCGTACCGCTGTAGCTCAGCGGATAGAGCACCTTCTTGACGGAAAGGAAATAATACTAAATATTAAAGTTACACAGAGTAACTTCACAAGATGTGCATTACCCTATAACTCATGATTGCTAAAACTAAAAATGGTTTTGCCCCCAAGATCTGCCAGCGTTGTAACCTGGCTTTTGAATGGCGCAAGAAGTGGGCTCGCGATTGGGAGAATGTGAAGTACTGCTCGGAAAAGTGCAAAGCAGGCAAGTAGTTCTTTGGCCCTGATTAAGATTTTATAGAAGTATTTTCGGCCTCTATTTTTAGAGCACGATTGAGTTGTAAGGCCTTTCTTCCTGTTACCTCTAACTTTCGATATATTGCAACAGTCTCCTGTCTGATCAATGATTCGCTATAACCAATTTCTAGAGCAATTTGTGCATTATTAAATCCACGTTCAAGTAAGCCAGCAATAACTAGTTGCCGATCACTCAATGGAATCTGCGGTAAATCAATCTTTCCCTTAACATCAATAGCAGCCACGACTGATACCTTTGGAATCCGACTTG